>JAFPIE010000109.1 GCA_017388605.1 Acholeplasmatales bacterium
CGAATTTAAGGTAGATGATGTATGTGGTGAAATTGATTTTAAGCATATTTATTTTGGCTATGAGCCAGAAGAAATCGTATTAAAGGATTTCAATATGCATGTTGAGGCCGGCCACAAGGTAGCCCTTGTAGGCGCAACAGGCTCAGGTAAAACTACGATTGTAAATCTATTACTTAGATATTATGACCCAAATAGTGGAGATATTATCATCGATGGAAAGAATTCTTTAGATATCTCTAAAAAGGATTTAAGAGAAGCAATCTCTATAGTACTCCAAGATCCTGTATTATTTAGTGATACTATCGAAAATAATATAAGGTATGCGAAAGAGGATGCAACAGATGAAGAAATAGATCAAGCACTAGCCTTCGCTAATTGTGATTCCTTCATCTCAAAGCTACCTGATGGAAAGAAGACCATTCTTACTGAGGGTGCAACCAATATAAGCCAAGGACAGCGCCAGCTATTAACCATTGCAAGAGCGGTGCTTGCCAATCCTAAAATTTTAATTCTAGATGAGGCTACCTCATCTGTAGATACAAGAACAGAAAAGAAGATTCAGGATGCAATGGTAAAGCTTATGCAAAATAGAACCTCTATTATCATTGCTCATAGATTATCTACTATTCAGGATGCAAACCGTATTGTAGTATTAGATCATGGCCATGTGGTTGAAGAGGGTACACATAAGGAATTATTAAGCCATGATGGCGTTTATAAAAAGCTATACGATACGCAGTTTAAGGGTTTAAATACTTAATTGGACTACAGATATGGACAAACACCATATCTGTTTTTCATAGAAATACATTTGTTTTTGTGTAAAGGATTTCATATTGAAAAGAATATATAAAATTGATATACTTAAAGCAAGTTGAAAAAGAGGTGTTTTGAAATGAAATTAGGTCTATTTGGATATGGTACTATAGGTAGAGGAGTATATACCCTAGTAGAGGGATTAGAAAAATCCTATGATGTTACCATAAAGAAGGTATATGATTTACCAATTAAGAAAGAACAGCTTAAGGAAAAGCTAGTTACAAATATAGAAGATATTATCAACGATGATGAAATTCAATGTGTAGTTGAGGTATTAGGTGGACATGATGTTCCATATGAGGTAATTACAGGCTGCTTAAAAAAGGGTAAAAGTGTAATTACTGCAAATAAGGAGGTTGTATCAAATCACCTTGAGGAATTCATTACTTTAGCACATGAAAATAATTGCTATTTCTGCTTTGAGGCATCTGCAGGTGGAGGAATTCCAGTTTTAAGAACCTTAATCGATAATTTAAAGGTTAATGAGGTTAATGATATCTTTGCTATATTAAATGGAACAACAAATTACATTTTAACTCGTATGGATGAGGATAACCTATCCTTTGATGATGCGTTATTCCTAGCAAAGAAGAATGGCTTTGCAGAGGCTAACCCTACTGCAGATTTAGAGGGCTTAGATATTGTAAGAAAGATTAATATTATTTCTTCCTTAGCATTTAAGGGTAATATCAAGAATGAAGATATTTATCATTATGGTATTACAGGAGTAAATAAGGAAATCCTAGATATTATTAAGAAGGAAGGCTATGCATTAAAATTTGTTGCATCCTCATCAAAAAATGATGAGAATGAAGCCTTCATTCGAGTAGAGCCTACTATGGTTCCATTAAATCATCCATTCGCAGCTGTAAAGAATGAATTTAATGCTGTATTATTCACAGGCTCTACGAATGGTGATTTAATGTTTTATGGTAAGGGCGCAGGATCTATTCCTACCGCTACAGCAATTGTAGCTGATTTAGTTTCTATTTTAGAGAATAGAGCCTATATCGATTATAAGAATCAAAATGATTTAAAGGTAAATCAAAATAAGAGAAATCCATTCAAATATTTCATCTTTGCTAGTGATGGATCTTATGTAATTAAAGAAGAAGTAAGCGATGAGGAATTACTAGCTGCAAGCTTCTATGCAAGAGTAATTTAATAGACAAAATCATACTTTTTTCGAAAAAACGATACTATTTTTTAGATATCGCTTTTTTTCTTTATTTGGCTTTAAAATGTGTGTTATAATTTAAGTATGCAAAAACGCTTGCAAAAATCGGTAAAACCGATACATAAAAAGGAGGACATATGAAAAAATTATTTTCTATTTTTTTCTTGTCAGTCTTAGCCTTTTTGGCTTTCCTAGGAATTGGACTTAGTGGAGGAAGCTTCATGAACGTCTATGCCGATGGAGAAGAACCTCAGGGTGTAGTATTCCACTACACTAGAGCGGATGAGGATTATTCCACATATAACGCTTTATGGGTTTGGCCAAAGGGTGGAGATGGACATGAATACGTCTTAAGTGAAACCGATAGCTACGGTAGATTCGTAAAAGTCGATATGAACCTTAAGGGTGTAGCTTCAGTTGGATTTATTGTTAAGAAGCAGGGTTCTTGGGATTACAAGGACGCTGGCGGAAATGACCGTTATGCAGATTTCGCAGTTCTTAACTTAGATGCTGAAGGATATTATCATGTATATTTAGTTGGAGGAGATGTTAATATTTATACTTCAGGTGATTTAGCTATTTCAGATGGTATTTCTAATTTCTCCGTTGATTTACTTGACGGTGTATATTACCTATCATTCTTATTAACTACAAAGTGTACAACTTGGAAAATCACAAAGAATGGTACTCTTGTTGTTGATTCAACAAGTGCACTTACTGATGAAAATTTCATTTCATCTGCCGACGACATTTTAAAGAAGGCAACCTATAAGCTAGGTACAGAAATGCCAAGCTTCGAGGATCTTCTTACTCTTACTGTTGACTTCCCTGATGAGAAGACATTAACACAGAATGCAAATATGGCATCTTTATATAATACAGATGCATTTGTTGAAAACTATACATATGATGGTGAGTTAGGTGCTATTTATTCAGCAGCATCTACTACATTCCGTGTATGGACTCCATTATCTACTACTATGAAGGTTAGAGTATATGATAATGGTACTCCTGTTGAAGTTGATGCAGAAAAGGGTAATGATACTTATACTGAATACGATATGAATCGTGGAGAGAAGGGTACTTGGGAAGCTACAGTACCTGGCGATTTAGATGGTAAGTATTATACTTATGTAGTTACAAACTATAAGTATACAGATAGAGAAATTGTTGACCCATATGCAAAGTCTACTGGTGTTAATGGTAGAAGAGGTATGGTAGTTAATTTCGATAAGGTTAACCAAGAGGTTGGTTGGGATTCCTTCAATATTAATGAATATAATCCAACAAACCTTACTGTATATGAAACACACATTGCTGATTTAACTTCTTCATCTACATGGGGTGGAGATGCTGCCTTAGCAAAGACATATAAGGGATTCTATCAGGAGGGTACAACATACACTGCTGATGGTAAGACAGTTAAGACAGGCTTCGATCATATTAAGGAGCTTGGTGTAAATGCTGTTCAAATCATTCCTATTTTTGATTCTGATAATGATGAAGTTAATCGTACATTTAACTGGGGCTATAACCCATTAAATTACAATGCATTAGATGGTTCTTATTCTACAAATCCATATGATGGATATGAAAAGATTCGTGAATTCAAGACATTAGTTAAGAATTATACATCTTCAGGTATCAATATCATCATGGACGTTGTATACAACCATATGATGTATGCAGAAGGCTCTAATTTTGATGTATTAATGCCTTACTATTATTTCAGATATAATTCTACAGGCATGCTATCTAATGGTTCTGGTTGTGGTAATGAAACTGCATCGAATATGCCAATGTTCCGTAAATTCATGATTGATTCTACTGAATTCTGGGCTAAGGAATACAAGCTTGGTGGATTCCGTTTCGACTTAATGGGCTTACATGATCTCGAAACAATGAATAAGCTAAGTGAGAACCTACATGACAATGTAAGTGAATATGTAGTTGTATATGGCGAGCCTTGGGCTGGTGGTACACCTGCTTATGACACAAACTTACTTGCATACCAGTCAAATATCTTACAGTATACAGAATATGGATGCTTCAATGATAAGATTAGAGATGCCTTAATTAAGGGTGGTTTATCTAGCGATAGCGCAAAGGGCTGGGTAACTGGTGGTGTTTCTTATTCTCAGGTTACTGCAATTAAGGATCAAACTACCTTTGAAAAGGCAGTAGATAGATTAGAAATCTATATTAAGAAGAATGGTGAATATATTAGAGTTAATAAGGAAGACGGTTATGTAACTGGTAAGATTTATTTCCAGAAGCAATCCTCTGTATTAAACGCTAATGAGCTTAAGGAGCTTGCAAATGGTATTTCAGGCTTCATTAGGGTGTCACCAGAATGCAATAAGCCATGGCAGACATTAACTTATGTAACTTGCCATGATAATTACACTTTAGTTGACCGTATTGCTGCAGCTGGTATTACGGATAAGGAATTAGCTAAGAAGATGGCAATGCTTGCAAACTCTATTGTATTTACATCTCAGGGTATTTCCTTCATGCTAGCTGGTGAGGAATTCTTAAGAACTAAGGGCGGAGATAAGAACTCTTATTCATCCTCCTATAAGGTAAATGAATTAGATTACGCTTTAAAGGTTACAAACTATGATATGTTTGAAAACTATCAGAAGCTAATTGCTTTAAAGCAAAAGGATGGCTTATTTGGTCAAACAACTGTTGAAGCTTGCAAGGACATCAAGGATAAATTATTTATTGCTGAAGATACATCTATGATTTCTTATAAGATTAGATGTACTGAGAATGGCAAGCTTATGGAATACTATGTAATCCATGTAAATGGCTTAGGCGAGGATAAGGATCATGTTGTTGATTTAAGCGGTTATTCCTTATATCTAGATACTTTAAATACTGGCGTTGAATTATC
>JAFPIE010000110.1 GCA_017388605.1 Acholeplasmatales bacterium
AGTAATGTAATAGAACCATCAATTAGCTCTTGTACATACTTAATACCATCAATTAAGTTTTCCTTTTGGTTAATAATTGATGCAACAAGCTCGGTTGGGTTAATATCCCCACCACTCATCTCTAGGAAATGAGAATATCCGTTTTTAAATAGCTGATCTACAATCTCTTTAATATTATTAATTTTTCCAACTGTAGTAATCGCGTATGTACCATGATGGCTTCTAACTAAAAGAGGCTGAGGCTCATAATCGGAAATACAACCGATTCCCATTTGGCCCTTCATTTCTAGTACATCCTTTTCAAATTTTGTTCTAAATGGTGCATTTTCAATGTTGTGAATTGAACGATTAAAACCATTTTCATTTAATACTACCATTCCACCTCTTCTTGTTCCTAGATGAGAATGATAATCAATTCCAAAGAATAAATCAAAGACACAATCTTTTTTAGATACTGCCCCGAAAAATCCACCCATATCTCTTCCTCCAGTTTCATAAAAAACTAATTCAATTTTACCAAAAGTGGCGCAAAAAAAGAAGAGTATTTTGTTACTCTTCTCTAATAAAACGCTTTACAAATTTAATTCGTATCATTTTTTTTAAACAATGCACTAGCTGCGACATTACCCATGATTTGATAAGCCGCCTTAGATGGGTGTAAATGGTCGCCAGAATCCATTCCATCCTTAAAATACCAAATGGAATCCTGGTAGCAACCTATAGCTCCTTCAAAATCGATAAAGCCCTCTTGCGTCTTTATCCAATCATTGACCTCATTTTTAACTTCCTCCCTGAATGGAGCATAGGTTCTCCAATTATAAATTGGAAGTAAATTGCCATAATAAACGGAAAGATTTAATCGTTCTGCAACCTTATGATATCTTTCTAAGCCCTCAATTAAATCCTTAGATGAAGGCATATCACTCATAGGTCTAAATGGGTTAACTTCCTCTCCTACTGGGTGAATAATATCATTAATACCATGCTGAATGATAACCTTCTTCGCACCAGAAACACTAGATACCTCATGGTAGAATCTCTTTTTCCCCATAAGACCATAGGATTGATAGGTAATACATTCATATTCTCTTAATATTCTTGTGCCAGATACAGCCTTTCTTACAACAGATATATTTTTAATACCTCTTTCTCTTAAGGAAAGCAACATATAATCTGGCCAATCCTGGCTTGTTATAGAATCTCCATAACAAATGACACATTCATTTTCCTTATCTGTATAGACATCTACATTCGATATAAAATGTACCCAGCCCATAGATTTTGAGGTATTCTTATCTAAGGATGGATTTAAGGATTGATCTCCATAGGCAAAATAGCCCTTAGATAATGGTCCTGTAATATCGACACAGCCTGTTAAATTACATGTACCCTTAATATATATATTTATAATTAAGTATTCATCCTCTTTAATTTCATAAGGAATGACATCACTAGTTAAGGACATATGAGGCTCTATATGAATTCTTCTTTCACCACCGAAGGTTACATATAAAGGATCCTCCTGTAAATCGGATAGGCTTTTTCCTCTTGCGACATTGATATGATCAATATGAATGGCTTCATCGACACAATAATTATCTAAGGTAATTCTTATTTTATCTCCACCAAAGGGTACAAAAATAGGATATCTTAGGGTTAAATCACGAGCGTATCTCATCGCATCCGGTCTACCCTTAGATTGGGCCTGTCCATAGAAGGTTACCCATTTCTTATTTTCATCATTTAAATAAGGAATTCTCTTTTTAGGTATAGGGATTAAGGCGAAGGTGTTTTTCTTATAAATTTTATAATCTGGCTTAGTCGCAAGATAATGTGCCTCAGACATAAGCATTGCCCCACCAATTAAACAAATAATCGGTGCGACACAGAAAATGAAATACCACTCGCTTGGCATAGCACTAATATACACGTAGGTAACGCCAGCCCAAAGTAGGAATTCAGCTGCATAATTGGGGTGCCTCATATATTTCCAAAGCTTTTGGTCATAAACCTGGCTTTCCTTCGAACGATTCTTTCTGAAATTATACATTTCAGCATCGGCTTGGGTTTCTAAATAGGCGGCAATCGTCATGAAGATTAAGCCGAATAGCTGCCATAGACCAAATTCTAAATTCTTAATTACATAAAAATACATAGGAAGTGAGGCAGCAAATATAGTAGCACTCGTCAAGAAATGGAAAACGACAAAGCTAATCAAATAATAAAACCATCCAAAGCGCTCCTTAGCTCTTCTATATCTCCAATCCTCGTAATGTAGTCCTGTAAAATTTCTTAAGAAATTAAAGGTTAATCTTAATGCCCATAAGCTAAATACAGAAAAGAATAATATCGTTCCTGCATTGAATGCATTATAATAGATCATTAAAAACAGCATATATACTGGAGTTTGAAGACTCCAGTAAGGATCAATAAATGATGCTGTATTAAAGACAACTCCTACTATATATATAGTTAAAACACTGGTCATAGAGGCTACAAATAATCTTAATAAATCATTTAAATATCCTCCAGTAAATAGGAAGACCAATATTCCTAAGAAAAATGCAACAAGATATAATATAGCCAAGAAACATATACCTATAAGCTTCTTTCTCTTGTCCATCAAAATCATCTCCTCAAAAAGAGCCCTAAGTGGGCTCTTAATTATTCTATAACAATATTTGCTACCTTTGTAATTGTATTGATTGTAATTGTGATACTAGAGGATGTTGTAACGCCACTAAGCGTACAATTGCCACCCTTTTCCATGATTAATTCATTATTCGCTAAATCAATAGTCCAATCAATTGTTTTCCAATCTTTTCCCTCATAAATCTTAAAATCAATAGAATTATTATTTACACTTGCAGGTGTAAAGGTAATTGTATATTCACCATCACCATTATAGGTAAATGGTAAGGATGTACCACTCCAACCATTCATAGAGCCAGCAAGATAAATAGCACCATAATCTCCATTCGTATCTGTAATAGGATCATCTTCTGTATTAGTATTCGTATCTAAATAATTCTTACATAAATTCTTCTTCGCATGGATATAATTAGAAAAGGAAATATTGGAATCATTCAAATTGAAATCAATATAATCGAAATCAGAAGATACACTTGCACTATAGGTATTTTTAGCAATATTAAATAATTCATTGAATGTTTCATCCTTTAGCCAATCACTATTATATAATGCAGTTAAATAAGCTGTATATAGCTTATAAGCACTAGAATCCTTCTTTAAAATCGTATTTTTATATAATCCAATGACATTCTCACCATTTGCTGCCTTAGTTAAATCCATTGGTCCAACCTCAGTCATACCATTTCTTACAGGCCAATCCTTAGTTATACCAAAGGCACGGTCATTATCAATTGGAATGGTAATACCCATACCATCACTTCTTCTCATGTAAATCATAGTATTATTGGTATTATTTCTTAAATCATCAGGGTTACCAACAAAATAATTTACAGCCTCAAGTGCAGCAAAATATTCTATATCTAGCTTTTGACTAATATCATCTAAATTGTTTTTCGCAACCGCTCTACCTAGCTCTAATAATAAATTATCATTATAGGCGGTTTCACTTGTGTTTGTTTTTCTTTCATATTTAGGTACATAAGAGCCATCCATACTACCTATACCAATATTATTTTTCATATTGCTGTAGGTTAAATCAACACCCCAACTACATTTATATAAATCACCATATTTAGCACCTGCTACACCATAGGTACCATTCTTTTCATCATTCCATGTACCAAAGGTTAAAATATCCTCATTTTGTAGAGTTCTTTTAATTAAGGATTTCTTTGCAGGCTCATATAGTGTATATACACCCATATCATAATTTTCATTTGTAT
>JAFPIE010000111.1 GCA_017388605.1 Acholeplasmatales bacterium
AAATACGTAAACTTGCATGATGCATATTTATCTGTTGCAGAAGCCCTAAAGGCTGCAGGATATTATTTTTATAAAAGAATTCTTATCGATTATATTGAGTCAAGTCTAATTGATAAAAGTATTGTAGAAGAAAAATTATCTAACTGTAATGGAATTATCGTACCCGGCGGATTTGGCGATAGAGGAATTGAGGGTATGCTTGTTGCCATTGAATATGCAAGAATAAATAAGATTCCACTATTTGGAATCTGTCTTGGCATGCAATTGATTTGCATAGAATATGCAAGAAATGAGATAGGCTATAAGGATGCAAATTCTGGAGAATTTGATAAGGAAACGAAGCATAATATTATCGATTATTTAGAAAACCAATATGATGGAATCAATATTGGAGGAACATTAAGATTAGGTTTATACGATTGCCATATCGAAGATATGGAATCAAAAACCTATAAAGCATATCAAAAGCTAGATATAAAGGAAAGACATAGACATAGATATGAGGTTAATAATAAATTCTTAGAAATATTTGATAAGGATTTAAAAATTACAGGTAGGAATTTAAAATCCAATTTAGTAGAAATTGTAGAATTAAAGAATCATCCTTGGTTTATAGGATGTCAATTTCATCCAGAATTCCTATCAAGACCTGAAAGATGTCATCCATTGTTTAAAGATTTTATTGAAGCAGCAATGCATTATAAAAAGTAGGTGATTCGAATGCAAGATTATGAGCAAAAACAAGGATTATATGACCCAAGCTACGAGCATGATGCTTGTGGTATTGGAGCTATTGCACAAATAAAGGGTATAAAAACACATAAAACCATTAAGGATGCTTTAGATATTTTAATTCATTTAGAGCATAGAGGAGGTACTGGAGCTGAGGATAATTCCGGAGATGGTGCGGGAATTTTATTTCAAATTCCTCATAAATTCTTTGAAAATGAAATTTTAGGCTTTAGCTTACCAAAGGCTTTAGATTACGCAGTAGGTCAGTTATTTTTATCCCAAAATGAGCATTTAAGAAACATAGAAATTGAACTAATTAATCAAGGATTAAAGGAAACTGGCATAGAGATTTTAGGTTATAGAAAGGTTCCTGTAGATACTAAGGATATTGGTAAAACCGCCCTAGATGCAATGCCTTATATTGCCCAGGTTTTTGTAAAAAGGCCAGAAGAAGTAAGTAGAGGCTTAGACTTTGAAAGAAGACTATATTTAGCTAGAAGAATCATAGAAAAAAAGGCTATGGAGAATAATTCTAGGTTGTATTTTTGTTCCTTCTCTTCAAAAACTATTGTCTATAAGGGAATGCTAGTATCTACTCAGGTTAGAAATTTCTTTTTGGATTTATTAGATACAAAGGTGGAATCTGCCATTGCCCTAGTGCATTCTAGATTCTCAACCAATACCTTCCCATCTTGGGATAGAGCTCATCCAAATCGTTTTTTGTGTCACAATGGTGAAATTAACACAATTCGTGGCAATGTCAATATGGTAAGAGCTAGAGAAGGCTTATTTAAGTCCGAATATTATGGTGAGGATTTAAATAAAATATTACCGATTATTCCAAAGGAATCAAGTGATTCTGCAATGTTTGATAATTTCTTAGAATTTATGTATTTAAATGGTAGAAGCCTAGAGGAAACCATTATGATGATGATTCCAGAGCCATACGAAAAGGATAATGAAATGGATCCCAATTTAAAGGCATTTTATGAATTCCATTCTACCTTCCAAGAGCCTTGGGATGGTCCGGCATCTATTATATTTTCTGATGGTGTAAAGGTTGGAGCATCCTTAGATAGAAATGGCTTAAGACCATCTAGATATTATATTACTAAAGATGATTATTTAGTCTTATTTTCTGAAACAGGCTCTTTGCCTATTGATGAGGAAAACATCGTAGAAAAGAAGAGATTAGAGCCTGGTAAAATCTTACTTGTAGATACAGAAAAGGGAAAAATAATATCTAATGATATTATAAAAAAAGATTATTCAAATAAATATCCATATAAAAAATGGAATGAAAGAATTATTGATTTAAACAAATTACCTAAGGAAAAAGAGATAAAAAGAGAATATGATATTGATCTTTTGGAGAAAATGAATGGATATACCTATGATGATTTAATGGAATCGATTATTCCTTTTGCAGAAAAGGGAATAGAAAAGGTTGTATCTATGGGTAATGATATTCCTCTTGCAGTATTAATGAATAAGGAATTTAATCTATTCCAATTTTTTAAGCAAAGATTTGCTCAAGTAACAAATCCACCAATTGATTCTATTCGTGAAGAAATTGTAATGTCTACGACAAATTATTTAGGTTGTGAGGGTAATTTATTAAATCCACAGGAGAATAATGCATTTCGAATTCGAATTAAAAATCCATTATTAACTGAAGAAGAATTCTATAAAATCAGAAATGCTTATAAATATGGAATTAAAACAGAAATTGTATCCATTTCCTATGATTATAAGAATGAATCCATGGAGGATGCTCTAAATAGAATCTTTAGAGAATGTGATTTAAAAATTGATTCTGGTACATCTATTATCATTCTATCGGATAGAAATCAAAAGGGAATTGCAATACCTTCCTTATTAGTTTCAAGTGCGATTCACCAGCATTTAACAAAGACCTCAAGAAGAACTCATGTCTCCTTAGTTTTAGAATCTGCTGAACCAAGGGATGTTCATCATTATGCTTGCTTAATTGGCTTTGGTATTAATGCGATTTATCCATATTTGGTTTATGAAACAATCGAATTATATACAAATAGAGGTTATATAAAGAATTCCTTTGAAAAGTCCATAAAGAATTACATTACTGGTGTGATGCATTCGATTTTAAAAATAATGGCAAAGATGGGTATTTCCACAATTCAATCCTATAATGGAGCTCAAATCTTTGAAATTATTGGATTGAATGATGATATTGTTTCTAAATATTTTACAAATACTCCATCTCCTATTGGAGGAATTGGATTAAAGGAAATTGAAGAAAACACAATCAAGGTCTATAATAATGCCTTAAATTCGAAGAAGGATACATTAGAATCCTTAGGAACTCATGGATTTAGAAAGAACAAAATGGAACATATTTATGATCCACTTGCCATTATGCATTTACAATATGCATGTCAAAAAGGCGACTATGAGGAATATAAGGAATTCACAAAGCTTATTGATAAAAAGGTTATAAATATAAGAAATACATTTAATTTAAAATATAATAACCCAATTTCTATTGATGATGTTGAATCTGTTGATTCTATTGTAAAAAGATTTAAAACAGGGGCAATGTCTTATGGCTCTATATCAAAGGAAGCTCATGAATGTATGGCAATTGCGATGAATCGATTACATGCAAAATCCAATACCGGTGAGGGTGGAGAAGAAAGAGAAAGATATACTATGCTTTCCAATGGAGATTCAAAATGTAGTGCTATTAAGCAAGTGGCATCCGGTAGATTTGGTGTTACAATTGAATATTTAACAAACGCTATTGAAATTCAAATTAAAATGGCTCAAGGAGCTAAGCCTGGTGAGGGTGGACAATTACCTGGTGCAAAGGTATTCCCATGGATTGCCAAAGCGAGAAATTCAACTCCCGGTGTATCCTTAATATCTCCACCTCCACATCATGATATTTATTCCATTGAGGATTTAGCACAATTAATTTTCGATTTAAAGAATGCGAATAGATGCGCAAGAATATCTGTAAAGCTAGTCTCTGAATCAGGCGTTGGTACGATTGCTGCAGGTGTTGTTAAGGCTGGTGCGAATACCATTTTGATTTCAGGATATGATGGTGGTACTGGTGCTGCCCCAAGGACATCCATTTATAATGCGGGAATCCCTTGGGAAATTGGTTTAGCAGAAACGCATCAAACCCTAGTTATGAATGGATTAAGGGATAGAGTAAGAATTGAAACCGATGGTAAGCTTTTAACGGGTAAGGATTTAGCGATTGCTATTTTATTAGGTGCTGAGGAGTTTGGCTTTGCAACAGGACCATTAATTGCTATGGGCTGTATAATGATGCGTGTATGTAATTTAAATACCTGCCCTGTTGGTGTTGCAACTCAGGATGAAAAACTAAGAGCTAGATTTAAGGGTAAGCCAGAATATGTAATGAATTTTATGAAATTTATTGCAAAGGAATTAAGAGAATATATGGCTCTTTTAGGCTTTAGAACCATTGATGAAATGGTTGGGCATACAGAATTACTTGCACTAAAGGATGAATTTAAAAATAGAATTGACCCAAGAAAGATGCTATTTAATAGAGATGTTGTCAACAAAGAGAGTATTTTTAAAGCATATAAGGCCAATGATTTATCGAATACTATAGATTATAGAGTTTTACTTCCTTTATGTAAGGATTCTATATTAGGTGGCTTAAGTAAAAGAATTGATATTGAAATTTCGAATGTCAATCGTTCCTTTGGTACTATGCTTTCGAATGAAATTACAAAAATTCATAAGGATCAAGGCCTTAAGGATAATTCTATTATCATTAATGCTTACGGAAATGCTGGTAATTCCTTTGGGTGTTTATTGACTAAGGGTGTTACTATCCATGTTTATGGTGATGCAAATGATTATTTTGGTAAATCCTTATGCGGTGGTATTTTATCTGTAATTCCAATGCCAACCGCAAGCTTTAAGCCAGAAGAGAATATAATTTGCGGAAATGTAGCCTTATATGGTGCAACCTCTGGTGAGTGCTATTTCGAGGGTATTGCCGGTGAAAGATTTGCTGTAAGAAACTCTGGTGCTACTGTAGTTTCCCTAGGTTGTGGACAGCATGGGTGTGAATATATGACTGGAGGTACGGCAGTAATATTAGGCCAAATTGGTAGAAATTTTGCTGCAGGTATGAGCGGTGGAGTTGCCTATATTTATGGATTAAGCAATAAAAAATATATTAATCAAGAATTGGTTTCTATATTAGAATTAAATGATTCTGATGAATTAAAGCTAAAGGAAATACTAAAGAATCATATCCTTCATACAAATTCAAAATATGTAGATGGAATATTGAAGAATTTTAATAGGAAGGACTTCATTAAGGTGTTACCTAACGATTATGCAAAAATAATGGAATTTATAGAACTTGCAAAGAAGAATGGATCTTTAAACCCAGAACTTGATGCATTTAATAAATTTATGGAGGTGAGATAATGGGAAAACCTACGGGCTTTATGGAATATAATCGATTAAATAAAAAGGAATATGAGGTTTTAGATAGAATCAAAAATTTTAATGATTTTCATATCCCATTTGATTTAAAAACACAAAAAGAGCAAGCCTCTCGCTGCATGAATTGTGGAGTTCCCTTTTGTCAATCCGCTATGAAGGTAAATAATAGAAATGTTGGATGCCCTCTAGCCAATTTAATTCCAGAATGGAATCATTTAATCTATTTGGGATTATATGAAGAGGCATATAAAAGATTAGAAATGACAGCTCCATTTCCAGAATTTACTGGAAATGTCTGCCCTGCCCTTTGTGAGGCCTGCTGCTCATGCTCTATACATGATGAGGCAGTAGGTGTTAAGGCGAACGAACTATTCTTAATTGAGGAAGCATTCAAAAATGGTTGGATTAAGCCAAAGAAGGATATCAAAAGATGTGGCAAAAAGATTGCAGTTATAGGATCAGGCCCATCGGGATTATCCTTAGCAAAAAGATTAAATGATTTTGGCTTTACCGTAACAGTATATGAAAAAAACGATCGATTTGGTGGATTATTGATGTATGGTATTCCGAATATGAAGCTTGAAAAGCATATTATTGATAGAAGAATCCATTTATTGATGGAGGAAGGCATTGTATTCATAAAAAATACTAAAATAGGTCAAGATATAACCATAGATAAATTAAAGGAAAGCTATGATGATATCGTATTTGCTTGTGGAACGCAGGAGGCTAGAGGTCTATCCTGCACAGGAAGTGATGCAAAAGGCATTCTTTATGCAGTTGACTTTTTAAAGGAAACAACAAAAAATCTATTAGATGATAAGGAATTTACATATGATTTAAAGGGTAAAAACGTCATCATTGTTGGTGGAGGCGATACAGCAAATGATTGCTGCGGTACTGCAGTAAGAGAAAATGCGAAATCGGTAATAGAATTAGAAATCACGAAAGAACCACCAATGGAAAATACACTTCCTTGGCCAAATTACCCAAATAAAAAGAAAACAGACTATGGTGTTTTTGAATGTAATCAGGTATATGGTAGGGATATAAGAAGATATGAAACCACGATTGATGAGGTTATTAAGGATTCTTCGAATCATATCATTGGAGTAAATATTAAAAAGGTTGAATTTAATCAAGGTAAAATCATAGACATTCCAAATACTAAGGAATATTTAGAATGTGATTATTTAATTATTGCCATGGGCTTTTTAGGTACAAGCGATGATGATGCTACTTGCTATCAAATGAAGGTGAATCGAAATAGAATTCCATTAAAGGATTTCAATTATGATGATCATATCTATGTTTGTGGTGATATGAAAAATGGTCAATCCTTAGTCGTTCAAGCCATAAAGGATGGAATGGATTGCGCAAATAAAATAATAGAAAAGTATAGGTAATGATTATGGAAAAGAAGCCATTTGTAACAAAGGAGCTTATAGAAGAAATAGTTAAAAAATACCCTACACCCTTTCATATTTATGACGAAAAGGGAATAAGAGAAAATGCGAGGAGGCTAAAAAAGGCATTCGCATGGAATAAAGGGTTTAAGGAATATTTTGCAGTAAAGGCAACACCGAATCCATATATTTTAAAAATATTAAAGGAAGAAGGCTGTGGAGTCGATTGCTCATCCTTAACTGAATTAATGCTATCAGATATTGTAGGCTTTAAGGGAGATGAGATTATGTTCTCATCAAATGTAACTCCAAAGGAGGATTTTAAGCTTGCAAGAGAATTAAATGCATATATAAACTTTGATGATATTACGCATATAGATTATTTTAAGGAAATTGCACCTTTTTCAGAAACTATGTGTCTAAGATATAACCCAGGAGGAGATTTCACCTTAAATAATGAAATCATGGATACTCCTAAGGATGCCAAATATGGCCTTACAAAGCCACAAATGAAGGAAGCTATTTTAAAGCTAAAATCCTATGGAGTTAAGCATTTTGGTATTCATTCCTTTTTAGCTTCAAACACAAAGGATAATGGATATTATCCAAAGCTTGCTTCTATATTATTTCAATTAGCTGTTGAATTAAAGAAGGAATGCGATTGTCATATTGCCTTCATTAATCTAAGCGGTGGAGTTGGAGTAGATTATAAGATAGAAGAGCCTAAGAATGATATTGAAATCATTGGGAGGGGTGTAGAAGAAGCTTATAAAGAAATCTTAGTACCAAATGGAATGGATGATGTAAAAATCTTCACAGAGCTTGGAAGATTTATGCTTGCACCCTATGGCCATTTAGTTGCTAAGGCCATTCACGAAAAGCATATTTATAAGGAATATATAGGGCTTGATGCTTGTGCGGCAAATCTAATGAGGCCAGCTATCTATGGTGCATATCACCATATTACGGTTTTAGGTAAAGAAAACGAAAAGAAGGATCATATGTATGATATTACTGGTGGTTTATGTGAAAACAATGATAAATTTGCTATTGATCGATTACTACCTAAAATAGATATTGGGGATTATCTTGTCATTCATGATACAGGTGCCCATGGCTTTTCTATGGGGTATAACTATAATGGAAAATTAAGATCGGCTGAGCTTTTACTTAAGGAAGATCATACAGTAAAATTAATAAGAAGAAAAGAAGAGCCAAAGGATTATTTTGCAACACTAGATTTAGCTGCATTTAAGCATGAATAATGGATATGGTACTGGATGGTGGGAAATCTTAATATTATCCATTTTAGGTATATTCTTTTTGTTTAGTGCACAGGGTGTATTATTTGCAAGATCAAATAGTAAATTTAATAAAAAAATATGGCCTTTGGATTTAAAATTCAAAGGCCTTTGTTTTCTCTATTTTTTTAAATTTTCTGTATAATATCTTTTAATTGCATTCCAAGAAGCATCGGATAGGTCATGCTCTAATCTACATGCATCATTCTCCGCATTTTCACTATCTACACCAAGCTTTTCTAATATATGTGTCAATATTTTATGACGTTCATAAATCTTATTTGCTACATTCATTCCCAACTCAGTTAAATGTAGATGGTTATTCTCGTCTATAGTTATATATCCGCTTTCTCTTAATTTTTTAAGTGCGATGGATACACTAGGCTTAGAAAAGCCAAGCTCATTTACTACATCAATCGCATGGACCTCGGGCTTTCTTTCAGAAACCATTAAAATTGCTTCAAGATAATCTTCTCCAGATTCGAATAGTGCCATAATATCGCCCTCCCTAAATTGTTGTTATATCAATTATACCAAAAGTATGCTTTAAAATAAAGAACAGGACTCTATTTTTTATTTTTTGTGATTTTTTACTATTTTAATAACAATTTTTATAAAAGTGATTTCATAAGCATTCAATTTTTTAAAAAACATGGTATAATAAACGAGTTGACACAAAAAGGAGACATGAATATGACACTGAGCGATTATTTGTATAAATTTGAAGGGAACAACGTATTAAAGCTATATTTAGATAATGCAATGAAATCACCAGAAATGTATGTTGAGGTAAAGAAGAAAATATCTGGATATGAATACATACCTACCCAATTATTTTTGGATGCAGCAGGGGGAGTTAAATCTGCAAGCTTAGAGATTTCTATGGATTATAGTATCATTAAAGGCTATTGTGGTTGCGTTCAATTCTATAAGAATAATATTTGTATTCATGAGGTAGCTTTATATGCTATCGGATTATATATTATTGATCCTGATTATTATGAGGACGAAATTGATAGACTAGAGCAAAAGAAGCTTGAGGTTAAGCATAATGGTATTATGGAGCTTTTATCGAATTCACTTAAGAGTGTAAATACCTACTTTGGCTCTGTGAGATTAGTTCCTGTAATTGAAGAGGGGGAAAAGGATTATTTACTTTCTGTTAAGATAGGCTATGATAAGGATTATGTAGTAAAGGATATTGCCCAGTTTATTCAATTGACAGAAAAGGGAGAATTTTATTCCTATGGACAAAGATTAGAATTCTATCATTCCTATGAATCCTTAGATTCTGTTTCAAAGGATTTTTATTCCTTCTTAAGAAATATAGTAAATGGAGAAGGAATTAAATCGATTGAGATTCGTAAATCTCAATTATTAAAAATACTAGAAATCTATGCTGGAAATAGCTTATATTTCAAGACCATTAGTGAGGAAAAGGCTACATTAAGACAGGTAAATCGAGTAACCGATGTTGAAATTGCGCTCGATGCGAATTATTTAAAGATTGTACCACCAATGGATTCCTCCTTGCTCGTTAGTGGTGTAAATCATGCTTATTTTATGAATAATGAATTCATCTTTACCTATACCTATAAATCTCGTATGGAGGCTAAGCTTTTCGATGGATTATATAAGGTAGATGGTGCTTTAATTATTGATGTAAATTCAGAATCCTTTATTTCCAATTTATTACCACTAATTAAAAATAATATTACGATTGATAATGAATTCTATGAGAAATACCCAGTACCTGACATTAAAATAAATTCTTATTTTACTTATTTAGATAATAAGGTCATTTTAAAGCCAAAGATTGCATGTAAGGAAATTGATAGAAATAGTCCATACATCAAGCAGCTTTTAGATGGCTATTTAACTACAGTAGTGAATTATGGATTAATTAAGGAAAATAAGGCTTACGTTTTATCCTCTATTGAGGATCAATATAAATTTTTAACGAGTGATTTATCCCCAATTAAAGCCTTTGGTGAGGTATTCTTCGATGAGGAAATGAAAACTCTTAAGGCGAAGAAAACGAAAAGAACTGCAATCTCTGTTTCCTATGATGTTGGATTACTTGATTTCAAATTTGAAAATGAGGATTTAACGCCTGAGGAGCTTCAGGCATTATTAAAGGCTTATCATCAAAAGAAGAAATTTATTAAGCTTAAGGATAATACTATTTTAGAGATTACAGAAGAGGCTACAAAGGAAATCGATGATTTCTTAGAGGATTTCAATATTTCTATTAATGAATTATCTAAGCCTGTAAGAAAGCCTTTAAATTATTTATTAAAGCTTGTATCTGGTCAGGATACCAACCTATCTATGGATGATGAGGTTGTTAAGATGATTAAAAAGCTTCAGAATTATAAGAAGGCAAATTATGATTTAAATGAGAATATAAAGAAGGATTTAAGAGAATACCAAATGGATGCCTTCAAATGGCTAAAAACACTATCTAGCTTCAATTTTGGTGGTATTTTAGCGGATGATATGGGTCTTGGTAAAACTCTTGAGGTTATTAGCTTCCTATCGAGCGATAAGCTAAATAAGCCAAGCTTAATTGTATGTCCAATGTCTTTAGTTTATAACTGGGAAAACGAATGTGATAAGTGGCATTTAGATTGTCCTTATTCCTTAATTTTAGGCTCCCAGGAGGAAAGAGAAAATCTTATTAAATCTATAGATCAAAACAAGAGAGCCTTATATATTACATCCTATGATTCCTTAAGAAGAGATGTATCCTTATATCAGGTAGAATTCCGTTTTGTTATTGCCGATGAGGCACAATTCATTAAAAATCAATTTGCACAAAAGAGCGAAGCGATTAAATCCTTAAAGAGCGATATGAATTTCGCATTAACAGGTACGCCAATTGAAAATGGATTAGCAGATTTATGGAGTATCTTTGATTATTTAATGCCAGGATATTTATCCGATTATTCTCATTTTAAATCAAGATATGAATCCTTAATTGCTCATGATGATGTTGAGGCCTTAGATACTTTAAAGAAGAGAGTTGCTCCATTCATCCTAAGAAGAACAAAGAAGGATGTATTAAGTGATTTACCAGATAAAACAGAAGAATATTATTATTGTAAGATGGAATCTAAGCAAAGAGGTATTTATGATTCCTATGTATTAAAATTAAAAGAGGATATTAAGGCTGGTGGAAATAATATCTTAGCCCTATTGACAAGATTACGTCAGATTTGTATTACTCCAGAATTAATCCTTCAGGAGCAATTCGATAATACAAAGATCAATCTAGCTGCGGATTTAATACGTTCTAGTATCGAAGGTGGTCATAGAATATTAGTATTCTCTCAATTTGCCCAAGGCTTTCCTATTTTATCTAGAGAATTAGATAAAATGGATATTAAGCATTTCATCTTAGATGGTACAACGAAGGCTAAGATGAGAATGGATATGGTACAGGAATTTAATTCCAATACTGATATTAAGGTATTTATTATATCCCTTAAGGCTGGTGGTACTGGTTTAAATTTAACAGGTGCAGATATGGTTATTCATATGGATCCATGGTGGAATTCATCTGCTGAGCTTCAAGCAACAGATAGAGCCTATAGACTTGGTCAAACGAAGAATGTATCTGTAATTAAATTAATTTGTAAGGATACCATTGAAGAGAAGGTTATTAAGCTTCAGGAAATGAAGCGTGAGCTTGCAGAAAGTGTAGTTGCATCCGATGCAACAAAGCAAGTAAAGCTTACAACTCAGGATATTTTAAATTTATTAGAATAATGCGATTTTTCGCATTATTCTTTTTTATTTGTGTTGACTCTTACTTAAAAATAAACTATAATCTAATTAAGAATGATTCTTAATAATAATTTTATAGGAGGTAGCTTGGTGCAAAGAAGAAACACTACTCAAAGATTAAGAGTTTTAGGCGCAATTGAAGCTTTGGGTCATACGACATCAGAAGAGTTAATTGCATATATGAGTAAGAATAATTCTGATGTTTCCCTAGCAACAATTTACCGAAACCTTGCAATCTTGATTGAGGATGGTCAGGTAAGAAAATTAGAATTAGGAGATTCTTTAATTTATGAAACAGTAAAGGAAAAGCATTATCATTTTGTCTGCTTGAGCTGTAGATCTATTTATGATGTAAAGAAAAATCATGATATAGATATTCCAACTGAGCTTAAGGATTTTCAAGTAGTCGATGATGATTTAACGTTTTTTGGATACTGTAAGAGCTGTAAAAAAATATAAGAAAAGAGGATGAAAAGATGAAGAAGTTTGTTTGTAAGGTTTGTGGATACGTATATGAAGGAGATTCCCTTCCTGCTGATTTTAAGTGCCCTGTATGTAAGGCACCTGCAAGTGCATTTATGGAAGTACAATGTGAAATGCCTTTAGCTGCAGAGCATGAATTTGGTGTTTATGCTAAGACAGTTAAGAATAATAAGGATATTCCTGATGATGTTAAGAAGGAAATCTTTGATCAATTAGTTTCTAATTTCCATGGTGAATGCTCTGAGGTTGGTATGTATTTATGTATGGCAAGAATCGCTCATAGAGAGGGCTATCCTGAGGCTGGTCTATATTGGGAAAAGGCAGCATTCGAAGAGGCTGAGCATGCAGCTAAGTTTGCTGAATTATTAGGTTCTGATTTAGAGCCTAATATGACAGATTCTACAAAGAAGAATCTTGCATGGAGAGTAGAATGTGAGTTTGGTGCTACTCAGGGTAAGACAGATCTTGCAAAGCTTGCAAAGAAGTATAACCTTGATGCAATTCATGATACTGTTCATGAAATGGCAAGAGATGAAGCTCGTCATGGTAAAGCATTAAAGGGCTTATTAGATCGTTATTTTAAGTAAGAGGTTGGGCTACCTTCGGGTAGTCCTTTTCTTTATATTTTGAAATAATGTTCCCAAATTTTTCACATAATTCGGTATTATAATAAGGCTAATATGAAAAGAGGGGTATTTATGAGGAAAAAACATATATTAGGAATTCTATCTTTAGCGAGTGTATTTGCATTAACCTCCTGTGGGATTGGCTATAGCGCAATCGAAAATAACGGAACGATTTACCCTACCAATGCAGTGAGCGGTAATACAAATTCTAATGAATCTAGTGG
>JAFPIE010000112.1 GCA_017388605.1 Acholeplasmatales bacterium
AACGGCCATAAAAACGAATCCAAATGCTTTAATCTTCTTCATATTCATCCTCCTATTTTTCAAAGCGATAAAGCTCGCTATCGCCCCAATAATACTGCAGCATATATTCTCCATGATAGGCATTTTTATATTTTTTATTGCCCTTTAAATATTCATAGGAATCACAAATAATTAAATCCTTATTAATCGCATAGGAATTATCTCCTACAATTAATAAATCACTAATCTTTAGCTCCTCAAATACTTCCTTTAGCTCCTTAAATATTTTGGTAATATAGCTTTGAATTGTTCTAGAATATGTATCATCCTCAAATATAGTTGCAGCAAGCTCCTTTCTAGATACAGCTGCACCATTTCTATCAATTAAGTAAGCAAGTGCCTCCTTAGATTTTGCAGATAGCTTTAAAGGATTACCATCCACCTTGATATCAAAATTTCCAAATGCTTGGACAACGATTCTCTTATTTAATTCATTATTACTTAAGAAATAATTAATTTCTTCTTCAATCATCTCACGACTGATTGGTTTTAATAGATACCCCTTTGCGTTCGCTCTTATCGCTTCATTTGTATATTCTGTATATCCTGTTGTGAATACCACATTAATTTCAGGATGGTTTTCTCTTAGCCATTTGGATATTTCTATACCATTCATATTTGGCATATTAATATCTGAAAAAATAAGATCTGCCGTATTATCCTTTAAATATTCCATTAAATCCTTCGCATTACTAAAGCCTACCACCTCAGTAATTTTTTCTACCTTTTTACAGTTCATTACCATTCCCTGTAAAATGATTTTTTCATCATCTAAGCAAATTACTTTCATTACTACTCCTCCAATACAGTAATCGTAACCGTAGTATCGATGCCTACTTCACTTTCTATTTCAAATGTACCATGCACCATATTTTCAACTCTCTTTTTAACATTTTCAATACCTACATGGTTTTTACCATCCTGCTTAATTTCATTCACATTAAAGCCTATACCATTATCCTTAACTACTAATATATGCTTATTACCATCTTTATAGGTCCTAACCTCAACAATTCCTTCCTCCTTAGCTCTTACACCATATTTTATAGCATTTTCTACAATAGGCTCTAAGGTTAATACAGGTAATTTAAAATCTTGATCCTCTATATTAAATATAACATTCACGTTATCAAATCTTACCATTTCAATATCGCTATAGGTCTTCGCATGCTTGACCTCCTCTAATATAGAAACAGGCTCTCTTTTACTTAGGGCATCTGTATTTATTCTTAAATACTTAGAAAATGCATCAATCGTCTTTGCAGCCTTTTCTGCATCAATTTCACATAATACCTGAATCGTAGCTAAGGTATTATAAATGAAATGAGGCTGAATTTGTGATAACATTAAGGATGTTGTCTTATCCTGCATTTCTCTTTCATGTAAGACAGCATCATTTCTATACATTTCAAACATCAAATAAGAATAATATAAATATATTCCTAAAATGAATATTTCAGATGTATAAGACGAAGACAATTGCAATGTAATAACTAAAACCTCAACAATTAAGGCTAATATGACTGTTGATAATATAACATAATCAATTTGTCTTTTAGATGTGTTTTTCTTTGAATCAATAAAGGAAATAACGACAAGCAATATAGCATATATAAAGCATATTACATATACCGTATATCCAAGCCATGTACGATCAAATTGGTTATTCTCATAATACCAAATGACAAGCCTCATATCTGGATTATGGTATGCAAAGAATGCCAAGATATATACAATTGTGTTTATAACAACACCAATCCATAATATATATTTTCTCTTACCCAAATGTCCTAATCTCAAATGGAAGAATAAAACAATAATAATTGGTCTTAATATATAGGATAGGATAGAAAATATATATCTACTTATATTTTCCTCATGTATTGTAGTATCTGTAAATAAGGTCTCTAATGCTTCAAATATAGCTAACGTTATGGTACATAAGGCTATAGAGGCTAAAAAATATTTATCTCTCTTTTTTATTTTTTTTGTTAATAAGATAATGACAAATAAACAAATACCAAAGACAAACAATAGTAAATGATTACTTAAATATAGTAAAAACTCTGACATACGAATCACCTAGTTCAATTATACTATAAGATTTCCTAAATCTTAATCTCTTTTTACACAAATATATGTCCTGTTGACCAGGACATATTTGTTATATTTATTAAGCAATTGCGTTTGAATTTGTATAAAAGCTATCTAAAATTCTTTAATTGCAGCTTCATTGTACTAAATAGATGTTGCAAAATGTGAGCAAAAAAATATGGGATGAAATCATCCACATATTTTAATAAACCATATATACTACATCTACAATAAATATTTTTCTACATCTTCCATACTTAAATTCAGTAATCTTGCTATTTCTTCCTTTTTCATTCCATTTTGGAATAAAGACAAAACAGCTTCCTTTCTACCTTGTGCAAGACCTTCAGCAATACCCTCATCCTTGGCTGCCTCAAGCCTTACGCCCTCTTCATATTCCTGCTTTAATCTTGCATCTCTTAATCTTCTAGCCTCATCTGTTTTATCATAATCGCTTAACATTTCTGCCGCCTCCCTTATGATTAAAGAATTATCCTCTAAATACTTTCCAATATCCTTTGTAGATAATAATTTTAACGCTCTACCTAATTCCATTTTACTATCTTCAGGAATTTTTTCAAGGGAGACTAAATATAATTCCATATCATCATAAACTCTTTTGGTTGAAAAGTTAATGCTTCCTATTTTTTGAATCCAATCATCACCTTCAATATCATATTTATATATGAAGATA
>JAFPIE010000113.1 GCA_017388605.1 Acholeplasmatales bacterium
AACAAAAAAGGATTTTTCTTTTCACCATATGTGCAAAATATGCACATATCTGCTTGAAAATCCTTATTTTTTAAACGAACCAATACTTTTGTGGGTTCGGTTTTTGACTTCTGGTGGAGATGATGGGAATCGAACCCATGTATGCAAACTAATTCAGTAAGCTTTCTACATGCTTATCTTACCATAAATTTTCATCAGCCCTAAGCTGGTAAGACGACCAAAAACTGACTACACTCTATTAGATTCGTTTTTATTGTTAGAGTAGCACAATAAAAATATATTCTGCTAGGATAAAACCCAAAGCCAATATGCACAGAAAACACATTGGGTGGGCCGCTTATATTATATTAGCAAGCGTAAGCAAAGTTAGCTGCACCGTTGTTACGAGCTGCTAAGAATGCATAATTGTTTTCTTTTTCTGCGGTTCTTAAACCTCGACGTTTTTAAAGGAGTCTACTCCTGCATGCTTACATACCTTCATAACTCACAGCGAATCCAGTACATCCCCATTTATTTTATTGCAATATCATTATATCCAAGTTTTTTTATTTTGCAACTAACGATAAGAATTTTTATATTCTTTTTCCATTCTGATTTTTGCATCTTTTTCTTTTATTGCTTCTCTTTTATCTTGAAGCTTTTTTCCTTTTGCAAGTCCTATTTCTACTTTAACTAAGGAACCCTCAAAATAGCATCTAAGTGCAACAAGAGTCAAGCCTTCTTGCTTGATTCTTGCTGCAAGCTTAATGCATTCCTTTTTATGTAATAATAATTCTCTTGATCTTAATTCATCATGATTAAATATATTCCCAAATTCATATTTTGCAATAAACATGTTGACAATCCAAGGTCTATTATTTTTCATGATTACATAGGCATCATTAATATTACAGTGACCCTCTCGAATGGCCTTTATCTCTGTACCCTTAAGCTTAATGCCAGCTTCGTATTTTTCTAGGATAAAATATTCAAATGTAGCCCTCTTATTGGTACAAATAACCTTCATAAGTATCACCTATTTCAATAATTCTTTAAACAAATCGATATCCTCTTCTATTGTTTTTAAAGAAGAAATCCAAAATTCCTTTTTAGTTATATCGATATCCATAGTTAATGCGACATCTTCCGCATCCATTATACAAGTATTTTTTAACATTTCATCATACTTTTTAACAAATTCTTCTTTGTTTTCCATATATTTTGCATATAATCCCTTTGCATATAGCAATCCAAAGGCATATGGCCAATTATAGAATCCATTTGATGCACTATAATAATGGCTCTTGCATAGCCACATATATGGATGATAATATTTTTTATCTAAGCCATCTCCATAGGATTCCTCTTGTGCCTTTAGCATGAATTGATTCATATCCTTAGCACCTAGTGGCTTAGCTATTTCTGTATCACAAACCATATTTTCAAATAGATATCTAGATAAAATATCTACGACACATTGTGTATCCTCTTGTAAGGAATTTTCAACTACAGTAAGCTTTTCCTCTTTATCACATACCTCATCTATAAGCTTTTTACTCATTAGGGTTTGGCATAAAATAGAGGCTGTTTCAGCAAGCTGCATTGGGTAGTCCTGATTTAATGGTAGAGAATCCTTTAAAACCTCATTGTGGTATGCATGACCAAGCTCATGTGCTAGAGTTTGAATATCAGACATAGCGCCAGTGAAATTTGTCAATACCCTAGATTCACCTATTGGTGTAATTCCACTGCAGAAGGCTCCACCTACCTTACCCTCGCGTGGCAATACATCAATCCACCCCTCATGGAATGCCTTATAGCCCATTTCATATAAATGAGGAGAAAAGGATTTATATACCTCTAATACTTCCTTTTCAGCTTCTTGGTAGGTATATGTTTTCGTCATCTTACCCATTGGGGCAAATAATTCATAAAATGGTAAGCCATTTTTATAGCCTAAAGCTTCTGCCTTAGCCTTAAAATATTCTCTAAATTTAGGAAGCTCCTCCTTGATTGCATCAATCATTGCATTAAGAGTTTCCTTTTTCATATGATTTTTCTCTAATGCCATATCTAATACAGAATCATAGCCCCTTAGGGATGCCATAATATTCGCTTCTCTTTTAATATTATTTAATCCCATAGCAACAGATTCCTCTATAGCTTTATAAGCCTTTAATTCAGCCTTATATGCATTATATCTAACATTCTTATCACTATCGTAGGCTAGATTTCTAACCATAGATAGAGGCATTGGATCTTTAAAGCCCTTCACCTTAATCGATAAATTACTTGTTAAATTCGATTGTAAATCACTCCAGCTTGAGGATGCAACCATAGATAGCTTAGAATATAGAATTTCTTCCTTTTCGGATAGCATATGGGATGCTTGCTGCTTTGTCTTTTCTAAAAGATATTTATATCCCTCTAAAAAGGAATCCTTTTTTATTAATGCATCAATATCCTTATCCATTAAAAATCTTTTAAATTTTACATTTGCAGGTATAGTTTCCTGAAATAGCATTTGAAGCTCCTGAAGCTCTCCAAGAGATTCTCTATCATTTACATCTACGCTTGTTTTTAATGAAGAATAATTAAACATCTTAATAGCTAAAATATTTAATTTTTCCTCTATTTTTAAATATTCTTTAATGTCTTCTTCCTTAAAATCTGCCATTAAACTATTTTCTTCATGGATTAAGCCTTTTAATTCTTCCTTATCCTTCTTATATTCCTTTGAATCTAAGGAGGTATAAAGCTTATCCAAATCCCAATTCATATTCATAATTAACCCTCCAAATCGACTAAGGTAAAATCGATTCTTCTTTCTTCCTTGCTAGCGAAGGAAACCTTAACTCTTACCTTATCTCCCAAATGATATGTATTTATTCCATTACTTGCACTCATCGTATGCTCATTATATTCATAATAGCCTTCCATATCTCTAAATGCGATTAAGCCCTCAATACCAAAATCAATTTCAGCAAACATACCGAAGGATGTAATAGAGGTAATAGTAGCATTATATTCCTCATATAAATGAGATTCCATATACCAAGCATATAGCATATCATCTACTGCTCTTTCACAATCTACAGCATTTCTTTCCGATTTTGAATTCCTAAAGGCAATATCAGGTATAATAGCTTGATATTTCCTTATATCATGATCTAAATTATCCGGATGTAGGAATAATTTCTTTATCATCCTATGAACCATTAAATCTGGATATCTTCTTATAGGAGATGTGAAATGGCAATAATAATTCATCGCAAGGCCATAGTGTCCTAGGCATTCACTCGAATACTTTGCCTTCATCATACTTCTTAGAAGCATTGTATTAATGATTAAATGATTTGGATGATCCTTAACAGATTCAAGCAAGCTTTGAATCTCCTTAGGATGAATATCATTTTGAATATTTTTAACAGGAATCTTCATGGATGCAATTTGATTAAATGTGTTATGAAGCTTTTCCTGATCTGGCTTTTCATGAATTCTATATTCACATGGTAAATTCATAATAGACATATGATATGCAATGGTTTGATTCGCCTCAAGCATAAAATCCTCAATGAGCTTTTCAGCCTCATCCTGGCATCTTTTATGAATTTCCTTTGGTGAGCCATCTGGATTTAAATCAAATTTATATTCTTCACTTTCAAATTCAATTCCACCCTTTTTATGACGTATAGCTCTTAATATGTGAGATAATTCTAGCATATCTAAAATCATAGGGTAGATATCTATATATTCCTGAATTACATCCTCATTCCCCAAAATCATTTGGTTTACCTTATTATAGGTCATACGATGATGAGAATTTATTACACCCTCAACAATTTCATAATTTATAAGCTTACCCTTTGGATCAATTTCCATTAAGCAGGATAAAACCAAACGGTCTACTCCCTCATTTAAGGAGCAAATACCATTCGATAGCTTATGAGGAATCATTGGAATTACTCTATCCGCAAGATATACAGATGTACCACGGGATAAGGCATCCTTATCGAGTGGAGAGGCCTCCTTAACATAATAGGATACATCCGCTATATGCACCTGTAGATTATAATTACCATTAGAATTCTTTTCTAAGTAGATAGCATCATCGAAATCCTTAGAGTCATCTCCATCTATGGTGATGACATTTAGATTCCTAAAATCACGTCTACCGTAAATTTCTTCTATTTTTACGGTATCTGGTATTTCCTTTAATTCTTCTACTGTCTCTTCACTAAAAGGCATTTTAAAGCCATATTCTAAGGCTATTTCAGCTATTTCAATACCAGGATCATCTGGATGTCCAATAATCTCTGTAATTTTACCCTTAATAGAGTAGCCCTTCGTATATTCGATATCACAGGATACAATTTCACCAGGCTTAGCACCATTTAAGTCCTCTTCCTTTATATCTACCTCAACCTTAAAGGAATTCATAGTAGATATTACCTTATATTTAGGGTATTTTTTACCCTTAAGTGTAAGCTTACCAATGACAATTTTATGTGCTCTTTCTATAACGTCATAAACACTTGCACCCTTTAATTTATCATCATATCCCGTAGGGAATATATGGCATATATCTCCATCATAAGCAGTACCTATATCCTCCTTTGGAATATAATATTCGATATCCTCTCCATCTACCTTAGCAAATGCATAGCCCTTATCCTTTACATCTAGGGTTGCAACCTTCAATATGGTATAAATATCATAAAATGCAGAATAATAGATTTTATTCTCCTTCACTAAGGCATTTAAGCATGCCTTAAGCTCCTTAGGATTTACCTTTAATCTTTTCGCTAATACATTAAAATGATAGATGTGCTCATCCTTTATTAAGGATAAAAGTAAATCTTCATCAATAGATGAATATTCCTTCGATTTCTTTTTAGAAGCAAGCTTATATAGCTCAAGATTCTCTAAATATTTTATTTCCCCACTTAAAACTAAGCTATCTAGGGCATCCTCTATATCTTCTATATTTAAATTTAATGATTTTGCAAGTAAATCCTTAGATAAAGCGTAGGATTTTAGAGTTTTTTTGATTTCTTCCTTTAATTTTTTCTTTTCCATAAAGCTTACCTCCTTTTACAATTTTATTATACAAGAAAAAAAGAGGATTTTCGCAAAGAAAATCCTCAAGCACATTATCTTGTATGTAAGAATACAGAAACTAGAACTAATGCAACATAGATTACAGCTAAGCCAGCTGTTGTTCTTTGCATGAATAATTCTACGCCTCTTGTCTTTTGGTTCTTAAATAGGTCTGACTTGCTACCATTGAAGGCATCATTAATGTCATCCTTAGATCCCTGAAGCATTACAATAACGATAAGTAGGATTGCAACAATCGTTACGAAAATATCAATTATAAAGTTTTGCATATGAACACCTCCAAATCAAGCTACTTGTTTATTATACTGAAATTGTATTCTTAAATCAAGCATAAATCCAATTATTTTACAACTTTAAGAATAAGCTTAGGCTCTATTTTATCTTTTCCTAGCTTGTAAGCATCAAATACACATTTGGATTCTAAAGAAATGTCTTCTTTGTTGGAATGAATATAAGCTAAAGGTTCACCCTTCTTAACATAATCGCCAACCTTTTTATTTAAAACAATACCAACCGCATGGTCGATTACATCATCCATCTTCGCTCTGCCGCCACCCAAATACATTGCGGCATGACCGATAGCTAAAGCATCAATTTTGGTTACATAGCCATCACTATTTGCTACTACTTCCTTAATATATTTTGCCTTAGGGAATTTTTCTGGATGTAAAACATAGGATCCATCTCCACCTTGGGCTTCAACAAGCTCAACAAATTTATGTAGAGCTTCCTTGTTATCGATTTGCTTATGCGCTAGGGCAAGTGCCTCCTCATGTGTTTTAGCAACACCAGAATCTAAAATTAATTCTGCAGAAACCTCCATACATAATTCTGTAAAGTCCTTAGGGCCATGACCATTTAAGGTATCGATAGCCTCAATAACCTCTAAGGAATTACCAACGGCAAGTCCTAAAGGCTCATCCATATTTGTAAGCTCTGCACTCATCTTCTTACCGCACATTTTGCCAATGGAAACCATAAGCTCTGCAAGCTTTGTTGCCTGGTCTAAATCCTTCATAAAGGCACCACTGCCAACCTTTACATCCAAAGAAATTACATCCGCACCAGATGCAAGCTTCTTACTCATAATAGAGGATGCAATGAGTGGGATGGATTCTACTGTTGCCGTAACATCTCTTAGTGCGTATAGCTTTTTATCTGCAGGAGCTAGGGATTTTGTTTGGCCGATTAAAGCAATGCCAATACGGTTTACCTGATTGATAAAATCCTGCTGGCTTATGGATATATTATATCCTGGAATGGATTCAAGCTTGTCTAGCGTACCACCAGTATGACCTAAGCCTCTACCACTCATTTTTGCAAATTTAATACCTAAGGATGCAACAAGTGGGGCAACAACTAAGCTCGTCTTATCACCAACGCCACCTGTAGAATGCTTATCTACCTTAACGCC
>JAFPIE010000114.1 GCA_017388605.1 Acholeplasmatales bacterium
GCAAAAGTGAAAAGCCTAAAAGAATTATCGATATGGACTTTATGAAATATTTTGTAGATTCCTTATCCTTTGAATTAACCTCTGGTCAAAAGGATGCTATAAGAGATGTCACAAAGGATATTTTAGGGAAATATCCTATGAATCGTTTGATTCAAGGAGATGTCGGATGTGGAAAAAGTATTGTAGCTATTTTTGCGATATTAGCTTTAGTTACATCGGGATATCAAGCCGCATTAATGCTTCCAACAGAAATTCTTGCAAACCAGCAATATCAATTAATTTTAGAATATTTTAAGAAATTTAATATCAAGGTTGAATTACTTACCTCCTCTATCAAAAAGATAGAAAGAAACAAGATATTAAAGGGTCTAGAGGATGGAAGTATTCAGGTTTTAGTTGGTACGCATTCTTTAATTCAAGCGGATGTCAAATTTCATAAATTAGGTATTGCAGTCATTGATGAGCAGCATAAATTTGGTGTAAATCAAAGAAAGGCATTAATTGAAAAATATCCTAATACAGATGCCTTATATTTAACTGCAACACCTATTCCAAGAACTCTAGGCTTAACCTTCTTTGGGGATTTAGATATTACATCTATTAAAACCATGCCTAAGGGTAGAATTCCTGTAGATACAAAAATTATTTCCTACCCTAAGCTTAAGGCTTTAATGCATTTTATTGAAGGAAAAATTAGTCTTGGGGAGCAAGCCTATGTGGTTGTACCTCTAGTTATAGAAAATCAGGATTATGATGCTATCCCTATTGAAAAGGCAGAGGAAATGTTTAAATCAGAATTACCTAATGTTTCTATAGGTGCCGTTCATGGTAAAATGGCTACCGATAAGAAAAATCAGGTAATGGAGGATTTCAAAAACGGAAATATAAAAATATTGATTTCTACTACCGTAATTGAGGTTGGTGTAAATGTACCAAATGCGACCATTATGGTCATTTTAGATGCAGATCGCTTTGGTCTTGCCCAAATACATCAGCTTAGGGGTAGAGTTGGTAGAGGCTTAAAGCAAAGCTATTGTGCTTTAGTAACGAAAAGGGTAGATAACGAAAGACTAAGGGTATTAGAAAATACCTTAGATGGCTTTGGCATATCAGAAAATGATTTTAGGTTGAGAGGACCTGGTAATTATTTTGGTGAGGAGCAATCTGGCTTTTTATCCTTAGAGTATGCAGATTTTGAAACGGATTATAAAATTTGGGAATCTGCGAAAGAGGATGCAGACGATTATTTTCCAAAATATATGAATGGGGAAGAGAAATCGATTCGATTTAATGATTTAATCATAGAAAATGCGAAGAATGGCTTTAATAGTAACTAGTTTTTTAAAGCGTTAAATGTTAAAATAGTATAAGTATATCGTTGGAGGTTCATATGATAAAAATTGGTGTAGACGCAAATGGCGGAGATAATGGAGTAAATACAACAGTTCCTGCAGCTATGATGGCTATAAAGGAATTTGATGATATTGAAATTGTATTATTTGGTGATGAGGAAAAGATTAAGCCATTATTAACAAATAATGAAAGAATTTCTATTGTACATACAAAGGAAACCCTATCTATGGGAGAAAAGGATCCTGTTCGTGCTGTAAGAAAGCAAAAGGAGGCATCCTTAGTTAAGGCAATGTATGCAGCAAAAAATGGTGAGGTTGACGCTGTTGTAACCAATGGTCCTACACAGTGCGTAGTCATGGGTGCTCATTTGATCATAAGAAGAATTAAGGAAATGGAAAGAGTAGCCTTATGCCCTATTATTCCAAATTTCGATGGACATCCAAGATTACTTCTTGATGTTGGTGCGAATGTAGAATTAAAGGCAGAGCATTATGTTGAATTTGCTATTTTCGCAACAGTTACAGCAAGGGAAATCCTTGGAATTAAGGACCCTACTGTAGGATTACTTAATATAGGCTCAGAGCCAGGCAAGGGTAGAGAAATTGATAAGGAGGCTTATCAATTACTTGAAGCACAGGAGGGTATTAACTTTAAGGGTAATGTAGAGCCTGATAAGCTCATTGATTGTCCAACCGATATTGTTGTATCGGATGGATACTGTGGCAATATCGCCCTTAAGAGCTTTGAGGGTACAGCTAAGGGTATGGGCCGTATGCTTAAGCAAGAAATTAAGGCTTCCTTAGGTGGTAAAATCGGTTATTTATTCATGAGAAAGAACCTAAAGAAATTTGCAGGTAGAATGGATGCATCTGAGGTTGGTGGAGCTATGATTTTAGGTATTGGTAAGCCAGTCGTTAAGGCTCATGGTAATGCAGATGCGAAAACATTTAAGAGTGCAATTAAGCAGGTAAGAAACATGGTGAAATCTGATATTATTAATAAAGTAGTTGAAGCACTACCAAAAAAGAGTGGTGAGGAAGTTGAATAATATAGAAGAATTTGAGGGTGTTATTGGATATACCTTCAAAAATAAAAAATATATTGAAACTGCACTTACGCATTCCTCTTATGCGAATGAGCATAATCTTGAATGCAATGAAAGAATGGAATTCTTAGGAGATGCAGTATTAGAGCTTGCTATGAGCAAATATTTATATGCCGTAATCTCCTTAGATGAGGGTGTATTAACGAAGACAAGGGCTAAGGCTGTATGCGAGGGTGCACTCGATTATTATGCAGCTAAAATTAATCTTCCTAAGTATTTATTCTTAGGTAAGGGTGAGGAATTATCTGGCGGAAGATTCCGCCCAGCTATTATTGCTGATGCAATGGAGGCAGTATTAGGAGCGGTATTCTTAGATTCAGGCTTTGATCAAGCCTATGAAATTGTTAAAAAATTCTTTATTCCATATATTGATGAGGTGACAAGCCTTAAGGATTATAAATCTTTACTTCAGGAAAAGCTTCAAAGCGAAAAGAGAACGATTCGCTATGAAATTGTAAGAGATGAGGGTCCTGCAAACGATAAGATTTTTGAGGCTGTCGTTTACATGGATGAAATCTTAATGGGAAGAGGAATGGGTAAAACAAAGAAGGAAGCTCAACAAAATGCTGCCAAAAACGCATTAGAGAAGGAAGCAAAGCTATGATAAAGAAATTATATGAATGTGGATGCTTCAAATATGAAAAGTTTATTCTAGTTCACCAAAAGGAATTATTATTAACTCCTGCCTCCTCTGTCGTTTTAATTCAAATGCTAAAGGAATATGAAACAAATAAATATTTCTCTGTACAATCCTTAAAATCAAAAATGATGATTTCTGATAAGGAATTTGATGAGGCTGTTGCGAACCTTTTAGAAAGAGAATTTTATTCAATTTATATTCAATATGAGGATGGAATCGGTAGAGAGGCTGTATCCTTAGATGGATTCTTTGATAGAGTAAAGGATATTTTATCTGGAGTAAATTCTAAGGATTTTGAAAATGATTTTTTCTATGTAACTCAGCTTATTCAAAAGGAAATAGGAAGAGTATTAACTGCCGATGAGCTAAGTATCGTATCAAGCCTTATTACAGAGGATAGAGTAAAGGTTTCTGATATAGAGGAAGCATTAGAATATATGAAGAGTAGATATAAGGTATTAAATATAAAGAATTTAGTTACCTCCTTAAATCGCTTTAGAAATGAGGTTCAAGAAGAAGCGGAGCCTGTTCCTGACTTTGTTAAGAACTTCTTGGATAATATAAAATAATGAACAAACAAAAATCAAAGGAAATCCTAGATATATTAAAGGGAATCATAAAAAACCCAGCTCCAGAGCTCGATTTTAAAAACCCTTATGAATTAATCATTGCGGTAGTATTAAGTGCTCAAACCACAGACAAAAGGGTAAATAGTGTTACTAAGGATTTATTTTTAAAATATCCAAGCTCTAAGGATTTAGCTTCTGCAGATTATTCTTTAGTTAAGGAGATTATATCTCCACTAGGGCTTTCTTCAACTAAAGCGAAAAACATTATCGCTTTAGCTAAAGAATTAGATTTGAATCATGGTATCGTCCCTTCTAGCTTCGATTCCTTAATTAAGCTTCCCGGGGTAGGAAGAAAAACCGCGAATGTCGTATTAGCTTTAGGGTTTAATATACCTGCAATGCCTGTAGATACCCATCTTTATCGTATGGCAATAAGATTAGGCTATATAAGATGCGATATGGATATAGTAGATGCAGAAATAGCATATAAAAAATATATCCCCAAGGATGAATGGACACTTGCCCATCATTTATTCTTACTTTTTGGAAGATATTACTGTAAGGCACTTCATCCATTATGTGACAATTGTAAATTAAAAAATTATTGTAAGTACAAAGGCTAACTTTGTACTTTTATTATTTTGGAGGAAA
>JAFPIE010000115.1 GCA_017388605.1 Acholeplasmatales bacterium
GTAAATCGGTATCTAAAAAGTTTGTTGCATCAAGTAATCCACCAAGTCCTGCTTCCATAACTAGGATATCAATATTTCGATCCTTGAAATAGAGTAATGCCATAAGTAGGGTTAATTCAAAGAAAGGAATTATGTCATTATATTGTGCTTCATATTCCTTAGAATACTCGTATAATATATTTGCATAATGCATAATTTCTGCATCAGAAATATACCTATCATTAATTTCAATTCTTTCATTAAAGCTTATGACATAGGGTGATATAAATAGACCAATATGCTTGCCGGTTAGGGCAAGCATTTTTTGTATCATGATGGCTGTAGAGCCTTTTCCATTCGTACCAGCAATATGAATAATCTTATAGCTTGGCTTATCGACATTAAGGTCTTTTGCAGCACATTTTATTCGGTCTAAATTTTCTCTTTTTTTCGTTTTTCTTTGGTCAAATAGCCAAGAATAAACGGAATCTATGGATGTAAACATTAAGCGCCTAAATCCTGTAAGGATTTTAATACCTCCTGGTATTGCTCCTTATATTCCTTTTGTTTTTGCATTTCTGCATCAATTTTAGCCTTAGGAGCCTTTGAAATAAAGGATTCATTCGATAGCATCTTTTCACTTCTTGAAAGCTCAGCCTCAAGCTTAGCCTTCTTCTCAAGAAGCTTCTTAATTGCTTCTTCCTTATTAACTAAATCCTCTGTTGGAATAAAGATTTTACACATTGGTAAGATGACAATGACATACTTCTTGATATCTAGGGTAGCGTCACTTGTTAAGAATTCAAGCTTCTTAGGGTTTGTAAACTTAAATAGATATCTTGTTGTCGATGCGATTGTTTTTGATACGGCATTATCCTTAGCTACAATCGTAATGGCAATTGGCTCCTTTGGTGCCTTATTTGCCTTGCTACGTTCGTTTCTAATTGCAGTGATGATTTCAATCATATCATCGATAGCTTCCTTATCTAAAGTAAAATCAAAGTCCTTATTTGCCTTTGGCCATGAAGAAATCGTAATGGATTCCTCCTTATGAGGAAGTGCCTGATAAATTTCTTCTGTAATAAATGGAATGAATGGGTGTAATAGCTTAACAATAGATCTTAATACATAAACTAATACATTCTTAGTCATCTGCATTTCTTCTTTGTCTTCGCTTTGTAAATCTACCTTTGATAATTCTACATACCAGCTTGCGAAATCATCCCAAACGAAGGAATATAGAGTTCTTGCAGCTTCACCGAATTCATATTTTTCCATGTTGTAATCAACATTTTCAATAACCTTATTTAGCTTAGTTAAAATCCATTTTGAAGGTAGGTTTAGCTTATCTTTGCTAATTTCTGTTTCCTTGTAACCCTCACCTAAATTCATTAATACATATCTTGAAATATTCCAAATCTTATTTAAATAATTCCAGCTGGATTCAATCTTTGTTTCATCAAATCTTAAATCAAGGCCTGGCGCACTATTCGTAGTTAGGAAATATCTTAGGGAATCTGTACCATATTTTGCGATAACATCGAATGGGTCAACACCATTACCTAAGGATTTAGACATTTTTCTACCTTCAGAATCACGAATTAAGCCGTGGATTAAAATGTCCTTGAATGGTGCATGATGTGTAAATTCAACACCCTGGAATAGCATTCTTGCAACCCAGAAGAAAATGATATCATAGCCTGTAACTAATACATTGGTTGGATAATATCTTTCTAATAGGTCTGTTTTTTCAGGCCAGCCTAAAGTAGAGAATGGCCATAGGGCACTAGAGAACCATGTATCAAGTACATCCTCATCCTGTACCCAGCCCTCTCCTGGGCATTCTACCTGAACCTTTACCTCATTATCCTTATACCATGCAGGAATTCTATGTCCCCACCAAAGCTGACGGGAAACGCACCAATCCTGAATGGAATCTGGGTCAAGCCAATGCTCTAGAGTTTGCTTAAATCTTGCTGGTACGAAGCGGTATTCATCATTTTCTAGTACCTGCTTAGCTAAAACATCCATTTTAACGAACCATTGCTTAGATAATCTTGGCTCAACAACAACGCCTGTTCTTTCACTATGTCCAACAGAGTGAACGATTGGCTCTGTTCTTACATATAAGCCTTCCTTTTTCAAATCCTCAACGATTCTATCTCTACAAACGAAACGGTCTAAGCCTTCATATTTACCTGCCATAGAATTCATTGTACCATCATCATTCATACAAAGTGGCATAGGTAGGTTATGACGCTTACCAACCTCAAAGTCGTTAGGGTCATGGGCTGGTGTTACCTTAACACAGCCTGTACCAAATTCCATATCTACATATTCATCTGCAATAACTGGAATTTCAATATCGGTAAGAGGAATTCTTACCTTCTTACCTACGATATCCTTATATCTTTCATCCTTTGGATGTACCATTACCGCTTGGTCAGCAAACATAGTTTCTGGTCTTGTTGTTGCAATTTCAACATAGCCAGATCCATCGGTTAAGGGGTAATTATAATGATAGAATGCACCCTCATCATCCATATGCTCAACTTCGATGTTCGATAGTGCAGTTTTAGCCTGGCAATCCCAGTTGATGATTCTTTCACCCTGGTATAGTAAGCCCTTATTATATAGGGTAATAAATACATAGTTTACTGCCTTATTTAAGCCCTCATCTAGGGTAAATCTTTCCTTTGTATAATCTAAGGATAAGCCTAGTGCTGCCCACTGGGAACGAATGAAGGCTGCATATTCATGCTTCCACTCCCAAGCAACCTCTAGGAATTTTTCTCTTCCAAGATCATATCTTGAAATGCCCTGCTCCTTTAATTTTGCATCAACCTTAGCCTGTGTTGCAATACCTGCATGGTCCATACCAGGTAGCCATAAGGCATCATAGCCCTGCATTCTTTTTCTTCTTATAATAATATCCTGTAATGTTGTATCCCAAGAATGTCCTAAATGTAATTTACCAGTTACATTTGGTGGTGGGATAACGATAGTAAATGGCTCCTTTGATTTATCGCCTGCAGTGAAATATCCACCCTTAAGCCAGAAATCATATTTACCATTTTCTACTTCTTTAAAATCATATTTTGGTTTTAGTTCCTTCATATTTCAATTTCCTTTCATAATCTTCTCTTGTCATAGAATAAAAGTCAGCATCTATGATTCTTCCATCGTATAGCTCTTTATATTTGCATAGCCTTCCATCATATAAAAAGCCGCACTTCTCGATAACTCTTTTGGAGGCATAGTTATCGGAATGATGTCCTACCTCTATGACTTCGGTATCCGTCTTTTCAAAAATATAGGCTATAACAGAATTGACGACCTCAGTCATAATTCCCATATTCCAGTAGGAATCATTTAAGGAGAAACCTAATTGCTTCACATATTTATATTTTCTTATTCCGTAATTATAAATCGATATTGTTCCGATCATTTTATGATTCTCTAGATATTCAATACCAAAGACATCCTTAGATAAAATCATTCCACTAAAGACTCGTCTTCCGACCTCTTCGTTTGGAATTGGCTTCCACCCGGCCATAGGACCTATGGTATCCTTTACTGCATATTCATAATAATCATCGAAATCCCTAAAGCTTAAATCACGGATTAATAACCTTTTCGTTGTAATTCTCATAAAAAAAGTCCTCAGGAATAATATATTCCTAAGGACGAATTCTTCGCGGTACCACCTTAGTTCCATACATATAAATGCATGACACTTCATTAATCTTTTAACGCAAGATAACGTTTTAGGCTAATCTTTGTTTCTCACCTAAAAGGCTCCGTGACTACCTTCTTTAGAATTTTTATAGGTATTTTCACCAAATATACCCTCTCTTGAATAAAAGATTCTAAATACTCCTTCACATCAACGCTACTTTATTTTAGTCTCATTTCAAACTTTTGTCAAACAAATATTGCAATTAGTAATCCTATTATAATCGATACACCTAAGGTGATGATATCATTACGCTTTATTCTAAAGCTTTTTCTATAAATACAGTAGAATAAATAGCCTACAAGTCCTATAACTACCCATAGGGCAGAAATGGATGAGGATATTAGCTTGAAGGATGTTACCATATATAATGGTATAAATAGCTTATAGCCAAAAATGGTATCGGATTCATCGCCAACAAGCTCTGCGTTATTCTTCTCACTATGAATGAAGAAAAAGGCTATAGAGGCTAATATAGCTAGTGCTATATTTAATATGATACCTAAGATATTGATATCTCCATAGGTTCCACCAATCATATTCGAATGCATCTTACCAGAGATATCAAATAATGGAGAATAGATAAAAAACCAACGCATATAGAAGGTTCTATCGGAATAATTCGCACCTAAAATCAAGCTATACATTACATTCATTAATGTAGGTAGGAAGCAGGATGCTAGTGCCATGAAGATAATACCATCAATAAGTGTATTTCCCATGGTGTAAAAGAAGGTTAGGAAGGTATAAATCAATATACCATAGCCTATTGATGCTAGCATAAAATAGATGGAATAGGACATATCATATATATTCGATACCGAAGGTAATGTCGCAAGCCATATAAAGGAAATTAACCACTGTGGGATATATAGAATTAAGAATTCTGCAAGTCCTACAAAGTATTTACATATATATAGCTTTATTCTTTTTATCGGTAGGGAATAATATAAATCTACACTTCTTCTTTTCATTTTAAATGAAAATTCCATTATCGGTATTATAGTTACAATAACGGATAATACAATCGATAAATAAATAAATGGATTCGTTTGACCTGCAGTTTCAATTCTATAATCTCCACTTTGGGAATAATTAATATAGGAGGATTGAGATTGAATGATAATGGTCATAATAGCGATAGCTATCATTAAAATAATCATTGCAGGTAATCTTCTTCTAAAATAATAAAGGAACATCTTTTTCATTTCATCTTACCTCCATTTTCAACGATAGCGGTAAATACCTCTTCGAATTCAATTGGAAGCTCATCGATGAATACAGGATTCATTTCCTTTAGCTTTTCTTCGATATCCTTTAAATTTAATTCTGAAACTAATCTTATAACTCTACCATCTTTTTCTATATGCTTATAAATTCTTGGGAAGAAATGAATATCTGGGTCCTCCTTGAAGGCAATTTGGTATTTATGTAATACACCTATAGCCTCTTCAATAGAGCCTGATGCAGCAATCGTTGTATTATTTAATATAGCGAAGGCATCACATAAATCCTCAAGCTCCTTTAGGGAGTGACTCGATATGATTACGGTTGAACCCATTTTTTCAACCATATCCTTGATTTGGTTTTTAAATTCTACTCGAGCGAGTGGATCTAGTCCATCGAATGCCTCATCGAGTAGCATATATTTTGGTCTTATAGCGAAGGCTAGTGACACAAATACCTGTCTTTTCATTCCTTTAGAGAATTTATCCATTCTTTTATGAATAGGAATTTTAAATTTATCTAAGGTTTCAAAATAGGTAACCTCATTCACTGGATAAAAGGTATTCATTAGGGTAAGTAGGCTTGCTGGAGTGGTTCTTGCAGTATAGAAGGGGTCATCGGATAAAAAGAACATTTTTCTTTTGACCTCTTCGTTGTCATATGCATTTTCACCATCGACTAATACAATACCATCATCAGCATTATAAATACCAGAAATTACTCTAAGTAGAGTAGATTTACCAGCACCATTAATACCAATTAAACCTAATATTTTCTTATCCGGAATGCTTAAATTAATATCCTTTAGGACCTCATGGTCCTTGAAGGATTTTGATATTCCACGGATTTCAATCATGGATATACCTCCCTTTTAGTTAAGCATTATTCATTCAAGATATCTTGAATTTTTAAAGATATACTTGCGTAACGGAAATAATAATCCCTTAAGGATTTAAGCATTGCATCGTAATTGCATGCTGTAAAATCCTTAATTTCCTTTTTTCCGAAATAATATTCCTTAAATATATATAATTCATCAGAATTTTTAAGTGTAGCACAGGATGGACAAAATGCACCACCCTTATCTAAATCTATAAATTTGATATCACTACTTCCGCAGGATACACAAGTCTTTAAATTCGGAGCTATGCCAAAGGCATAAAGCATCTTTACTAAAAAGATACATAAAAGCTTTTTTGGGTTTTCTGTTAAAATATCCTTTAACATTTTTTTAAATGTAGAATAAATAGGGCCATGGTTATTATCTATAGGTATATGATTTATGATATTTAGCATAACCATGAAGCATTTCACTCTTAAAAAATCCTCACTAATCTTATAGATAGAAGATTCTACATTATATTCCATTAAGGTAGGAAGGCTTGCATCCGTTGTTACAAAGGATACCTGATTTCCTATGGTAGTAAAGCCTAAAAGCCCATTCTTGGGCTTGTTTGCACCTAGGGCTTTTACAGAAATTTTACCTTGTGGGGTATATAAATGTATAATTTTTGAGGATTCTTTATAATCGATTGTATCTAATATAATTCCTTCACTTTTCATTAGAAATTATCTAAGGAATAGCCCAGTGCTCTTAAATCATCTGGTCTATCCTTCCAATCCTTTTTCACCTTAACCCATAGATCTAAGTGAACCTTAGTATCTAATAGCTTTTTTATGTCCTTTAAGGCAAATTGCTTAATCTTTTTAATCATTTCACCATTGTGTCCAATGATGATTTTCTTTTGGGAATCTCTTTCAACAAATATAGTTGCATAGATTTCCATAGTATCTTCTTCCTCTTCGGATTCCTTCATAGAATCTACAATAACAGCTACAGAATGAGGAATTTCTTCTTTTGTTGCGATTAATATTTTTTCACGAATCAATTCAGAGATTAAGAAGCGATCCGAATGATCACTTTTCATATCATCTGGATAAAATTTAGGTCCAAAGGGAAGACAACCTTTAATTGCATCCATTAAATGGTCAATATTCTTATCCTCTAATACGGATACAGGAAATATACCCTGGAAGGGATATAAATTCATATATAAGGCAATTGTAAGGTCAATATCATTGAATTCCTTTAATTGATCTACCTTATTGATGACTAAGAATACAGGAGTTTTGGTTTTCTTTAAATTATCTAGGATAATTTGATCTCCTGGTAGGACATGCTTTACGGGTGTTGTCATAAAGATTATGGCATCCACTCCCTGTGTTGCATCATAGGATGCATTTACCATTCTTCTTTGAAGCTCGGTTGTTGGCTTATGAATACCTGGGGTATCGGTAAATGCGATTTGGTATTCATCAGTGGTTACAATACCTAAAATTTTATTTCTTGTCGTTTGAGGCTTATCACTCATGATGGCAACCTTTTTACCTACCATTTTGTTTAGGAAGGTTGATTTACCTACATTAGGTCTACCAATAATAGCAACAAAGCCAGATTTATAGGTATCTATATTCATCATTTTAAGGAATCTCCACTAAAAGAATATGGTAATAATTCAGCTACATTGGTTAATTTTACCTTACGCTCTAGGTTGGTTAAAACAATTGGAGTATCCTTCTTTAATAATTCCTCCATAACCTGGCGGCATGCACCACATGGGCTAATAGGCTCATCTGTTTGGCCAACAACGCAGAATGCAACGACATCTTCTTTTGTATAGCCCTTTGAAATCATTTGAAATAATGCATTTCTTTCTGCACAAATGCATAAGCCATAGCTTGAGTTTTCTACATTACAGCCTGTAATGTAGGAGCCATCCTTTAAAAGAATGGCAGCTCCAACCTTAAATTTGGAGTATGGAGTATAGGCATTGCTTCTTCCTGCAAGTGCCATATCGATTAATTTGTCACAATCAAAATTCATCTTTTAATACCTGCCTTTAATAGGATATCATCCTGTTTTTGGAACATGACCTTTTCATCCTCTTGCGTCATATGGTCAAATCCGCATAAATGTAGATAACCATGGACAGCTAAAAAGGCAAATTCTCTTTGAACAGAATGTCCATATTCCTTTGCTTGTTGAGTTGCCTTTTCAATACAAATGAATACATCACCAAGCTCTTTATTATGCTTATCCCATGTAGGATCATCGCAATTTGCAAAGGATATTACATCAGTTACCTTATCGAGCTTTCTATATTCCTTATTGATTCTTTGAATTTCAGCCTCATCAACAAAGATGATATTGAATTCCTTTTTGCCACCAATAGTTTTAAATACATTTTTAATTATTTTTTCATAGCTTCTTGTTTTAGCTTCTGTTTCGTTAAAGAAATTTACTTTCATCGTTCTTCTTCACTTGCCTTTAAATACATAGCAAGCTGTTTTTCTTCCTTTTCCTTTAAATTTGCCATAACGGCCATGGATTCAATATATAATTTAATGGTCTTAGTTAGGGTTGAATCCTCAGAATAATTTGCGACAGTAACGAAGTCGATTCTTTGTTCCTTAACTAATTGCTCTGCAGCCTTAGTTTTTCCACCACTAGGGTAAATAGCTAAAGCCTTACCACCCTTTTCACGAATTAGGGTCATACATGGAATATCTGTAATTCCATCTCCAATATAAATCATATTTTCATAAGGGATTCTTCTTTCCTTTTTCGATGTAGCCTTGTTTAGGTTTTTATCATCGGTAACGGATAATACGCCCTTAGATACTCTAAAGATATATTGTGTTTTTTGGGTGAAGTTTATTGCGATTGCAGGCCATATAGCTTCTCCCTTATCATCATATAGGAAGGAGCAGCCGTAAACGGCCTTGAAATATTTTGCAATTTCGGTTCCTTCAATAATTTCAGTGATACCACTTGAGATGATATAGTGCTCAATGGTTACACCATTATCCTCACCAAATTTGTTGATTCTTTCAAACCAAGTAGAAACACCCTTATATAGCTGAACAGATTCACCACACTGGTTTAGGTATTCCCTTGTTAGCTTGATTCCCTTTTTCTTACATTGCTCTACCATGACATACATGTATGCAAGAATACCATCCATATCATTTTCAAGCTTTAATCTAGCACATTCCTCCCAGAATTCCTTAGGAGCCATACCTAGATTCTTGATGAAGTCATATTCCTGCATATCGGTTGGGGATAATGTCTTATCAAAATCATAAAGAAGAGCAATAATTGGTTTTGCCATATATAATTACCTCTCTTATGCTTGGAATGCAAATAAACCAAATTTATTCGATAATTTTTGCATTTCCTTGTAAATATAAATTAAGAAATCGCCATGTAGATTATAATTTGTTTCTAATGTCTTAAATTTATCCTTATAAGCCATAGCTTCTTCTTCACTAATTGGTTCTAGATTTTGATTTACCATTTCAACATCATATTTCTTGGCAACCTCATTAATTGGAAGTCCTGTTAATTCCTCAATGGCCTTAACGTGCTCATCTAAATGCTCCCAAATAATATCCATTAAGGAATAGATGCTTCCTAACTCATTATAATATTGAACGGTATGCTCAAAGATATATTGGCTTAATTTAACCTGATCAACTGTTGGATCATCTTCCATCTTACGCTTTAAATTGACTAGGTATGTCCATTTAGGGCATCCATCAATTTGGGCTAAGAAGCCTTGAGTTGTTTGAATTACAGCAGCATCAATAGCATCCTTTATTTCATCATGCTGATCTTCTGTGATTAATTTATTCTTGAACTGGGTATCAAATTTTGCTGCAAGCTCACTATACTGGTTGATAGCAAATTCTCTATCGTAATTTCCATTACCATAATTTGCCTCTAATATTTGTGCTCTTACAAAGCAATAATTGATTCCATCCTTAACGACTACCTCAACACCCTTGTTTTCAATCATTATACCCTCAAGGTATGGTACCTTAATAGAGAATGTTGAAACTAGATTTTTGTTTGCTAAAACATTAATCTTTAAAACTAAGAAATCAGGATCTGTTTCAGAATACATACCAATGAGTGGCTTAGATTCACCTGCAACCTCAAATGTGATATTAGGCATTTCCTTTTTATGCCATACAGCAACCATGAATTCATCGCCATCGAAATAGAATGGAATGTCTAAATCCTTAGCAGTCATTTCACCAACGGTAATCTTTTCAAATTGCTCATCGACATATCTTGCACGAGATGCAACAATATCACTATTGATGGATTCTCTTGCTTCCATAAGCTCAATTGGGAATGCAGCGGCATGACCATTCGATCTACCTAAGGTCTTATGCTCATCTCTTTCCTTTAGGAATTCATCAATTTGACCCTTGCACATATTACCTAAGAATGCATTAGCACCAATTGTTTTAATAGATTTTGGTAATTCAACAGATTCCAAATTACATGAAATAAATGCCCAGTCCTCAATGGTCTCTAAGCCCTCTTCAAAGACAACCTCACTAAGCATTGGACAATTCGCAAATGCGTATGGTCCAATAACCTTAACGGTCTTTGGAATAATAACCTTTTTTAAGGTAGGCATATCGGTTAATGCCTGTGCTTCAATTTTAGAAACTGGTTTACCCTCAAGTTCAGTTGGAATCTCAATTTCAACCTCATCCTTGCTTGCACCTGTAATTACTGCAATTTTACCTTGAAATTCATAACGTATCATATCTTTACCTCCTGGTGTTTCGAAAAATCGTTAGTGTATATCATATTTTACCATTTTTTAACTTTTAATACAATGTATTAAACAACGATTTTTGAGTTTCGTTATTGGAAAAAATAAATTCCAGGCTTATATACCTGGAATTCTTCACAGATTCAATTTTTATTCATGTATAAATTAAAATACTCTCTTCTTTATTCTATGTTATGTAACCATAGAGTCTAAAAAGGAGTTATTTCCAAAAATAAGACATATTCTTTGTGTTGTATGAAACAAATGCAAAAAGCATGAAAAAAAGCGCATTTTTTGCGCTTATCTTTTCTTTAATTCTTCAAATACATCACTCCAAGAAATGTCCTTTACACCCATTTCTACAGATAAATGATAGATTAAATCGGCAATTTCACCAACAATTTGAGTTTTATCTCCATCCTTACATGCAATAACCGTTTCTGTTGCTTCCTCTCCAACCTTCTTAAGGATTTTGTTTTCACCCTTTTCGATTAGATAATTGGTGTAAGAGCCTTCTACTGGGTTTTCGATTCTATCCTTGATGGTAGCCTCTAAATTAAATAATTCAATATCGGATTTTTGAACCTTTGCTCTATTTACTAATACATCAATATCCTCTTCTAAATCTCTATAGAAGCAGGTTGCATGACCTGTATGGCATGAAATACCACCTACCTGCTCTACTTGGAATAATAGGGCATCACCATCACAATCGATAGATAATCCTTTCATATATTGGAAATATCCTGAGGTTTCACCCTTAACCCATAGGGATTTTCTAGATCTAGACCAATAGGTCATTTGCTTCGTCTCTAGAGTTTTCTCTAAAGCTTCCTTGTTCATATAGGCAACCATTCTTACCTTTTTTGCATGATAATCCTGAATAACACAGCATACTAGGCCATTCTCATCAAATTTTACAGCCTCTAAAATCTCTTTTTTTGTCATAGTCTTACATTGACTCCTTTATTCTTTAAATATTCCTTTAAATCCTTAATTTCAAGCTCCTTGTAATGGAATAGGCTTGCAGCTAGTGCTGCATCCGCATGTCCCTCACTAAAGGCTAAGTAAAAATCCTCCATAGACCCAGCTCCACCGGATGCGATAACTGGAATGTTTACAGATTCCGAAACTAAGCGAGTAAGCTTAAGCTCATAGCCCTTCTTAGTGCCATCTGCATCCATTGAGGTAAGTAGGATTTCACCTGCACCTAAGGCATCTACTTCCTTTGCCCAGGAAACTGCCTCAAGTCCAGTTGCAGTTCTTCCACCATGGATATAAACCTCATAGAATTCTCCATTCCACTTTGCGTCTATAGCAACAACAATACACTGGTTACCATATTTCTTAGCGCCTTCTTTAATAAGCTCCTTATTCGTTACTGCAGAGGAATTTAAGGAAACCTTATCCGCTCCAGCATTTAAGATATTTGAAATATCCTCTAAAGTTCTAATTCCACCACCTACGGTAAGTGGAATAAATACCTTTTTCGCGGTCTTTTTTACTACATCAAGGATGATTCCTCTTTTTTCATAGGATGCAGTTATATCTAAGAATACAACCTCATCTGCCCCAAGCTTAGAATATCCATCTGCAATTTCTGTTGGGTCTCCAGCATCCTTTAAATTTATGAAATTTACACCCTTTACTACTCTACCTTCTTTAATATCAAGGCAAGGTATAATTCTTTTTGTTAGCATAATAATCTCCACCTAAAAAAACTTAAGTAGATTATAGCAACAAATATATGCTTTTTCAAGGTTATCATTAGATAAAGAATGGTTTTTTGTTTAGTTTTTGGGGTTTAAATTTATTCATTCTTCTACATCAATAAGAAAAAAGTACTTTCAATTGTTATTTCTTGAAAGCACTCATTTTATTCTTTATTTTATAAATTGGCATTTTATATTCATTGCAATTAAATTTTGCTTAATTGCATCATATACGGCTTCTCCATTCCATACAGGAACATCTATTGTATATGAATTCTTATTTTCTTTTACCTTAAATATGATTTTTCGAATACTAGATTTATAAGTTTCTCCACTATATTCATATTTTTTTAATACAGGGTCATATCTTTTAGTTACATAGGATTCCTTAGAACCCATGCATTCTTTATAGTCTAGATAATATATATTATTTAATTTAAATTCATAGGTGTATTCCCATTTTCTTACAACTAAGGAATTGTTTAGATTATTATAGCTTATGGCATTTTCATTTTTCTTACCAATTGTTTTGTAATGATTTATTCTATTCAAAAGAATAAATATAATTATTCCCATAGTACATAAAAGGATGGTTGGCCATAAATAGGATATACCGAAGGATGGATTATAATCACTAAGATTACTTTCATACATATAAACATCATCGTTATAGAATCCTACCTCAAGGTATAGAATAAATAATCCACCCAAGAAGAATGCTAAGGCAGGTACAATTCTTACAACCATATGTAGTGGCTCATGAACAGATTTTGCAACATGAACTAATCCTTCTGGTTCTTTATAATTTGTTTCCTTATAAATCATCCTATTTCCTCCAAAAGCTTTTGATTTAGTTTTATATATTCTAATTGCTTTTTAGATAATTCTTCCTTATGAAATCCTAAATGATTCATATATTCTATTTGCTTTTGATTTAAATCCAAAACATAATAATCGATAGATACATCTCCTAAGCAAATAGAATTAATATCTAATGGATTAAATTCATTCTCCTTTAGCTTTGTTTTTACCTTCAAATCTAAATTTGATGGAAAAGAATTCTTTAATATATAGAATGGATTTTGAAATAGAATTCCTCTATAATCATTGATTTTAAAGAAAACAAAATCATAATGTATGAAAATAAATTAAAAGATCAAGAAAATGAATTAAAAGATGAAAATGAGAATTTACATAATGATTTAGAAGATTTAAATCAAGAACATACCGCATATGTAACTAATGCTGAGCATGAATTTGATTTACTTAAACAACAAATTGATAATATGGAAAAAGCTTTAAAAGAGGCTAAAACTAATTTAAATAATGAAATAACAAAAAATAAAACTAATTTAGATTCATTAAATGATTTATTTAATAATGAAAGAAGAGAATTACAATCAAAAATAGATAATATTAGTAATGATTTAAATAATAAAGAAAAACAATTAACAACATTGGTATCAAAAAAAGAACAATTAGAAAAAATAATTAATGATAAAGATGAATTAATTAATCAAATAAAAGATGATACAATAAAAGAAAAAGATGAATTTAATTCAAAATATGATGAATTACGTAAAAAATATAATGATTTAAATGATGGTTCAATGATGAAAAATTTAGAATATACTAGAGATAATGCTCTATTAACACAACAAATAGAATATTTAAATAAAAAAAATGAGGAAACTGCAAAAGTTATAGAAGATAACCAAAAAAGATATGAGGAAAGACTTTTCGCATTAAGAAATGAGGTTGAAAAAGATTTGAATGAAAAATTTGAAAGATTAAAAAAAGAAAAAACAGATTTAGAAACAAAATTATTAAATAAAAAGAAAGAAATGAAAGAATTAGAACAAAATTTCTTAAAGCAAACACAAACTAATGAAAAGGAAAAAAATGAATTATCAGATAAATATAATAATTTACAAAAAAAATTTGATGATTTATTAAGGAATTATGATCAAGAAAAAAATTCAAATTTAAAACAAATAAATTTATTAACTAAAGAAAATGATTCATTTAAAAATAATCTTAGTAGTACCGACCAAGCTATGAAAGCAAAGATTGCAA
>JAFPIE010000116.1 GCA_017388605.1 Acholeplasmatales bacterium
TGAATCATTAGATAGTCCAAAATTTAATGAATCTGAAATTAAATCCAAATAACTTGTAACTCCACCATCTAAATTAATGTATTCAGTTGTAGATGTTGTATTATTTAAATCCAAGTTCTTATATTCTACATCATATCTATACCCAAAGGTTGATGAGGTATCGTATTCTATATGCATGAAATACTTTTCATGCGTTGTTAAATTTGTACTTGTTACCTTTTGAGGTAATAATGTAAATGAACCAGTATTATATGTATTGCTCTCAAATTCTAAAACATAAATTTGAAAAGCGTCACAATAAATGATATCTTGATCATAAGAAATTTGTGATGAATAAAATAAATAATCGTTAGAATTATAGTAATAGTAATTATAAATCTTGAGTTTTGACATTGGGCCAGAATAATTTAGTTTGATAAATTGTCTTTCGCTTGAATCAAACAAAAAATATGTTTTGGCATATGGATAATGAAAATAACCAGTAGTTGAAGTATTCAAATGTAAATCATTTGATTTTAAATTAAAAACATTTCTATTATCGTTAGAAACAGTTATAGAATCTAAACAATAATCCGTTTGAGTAGAATGTGCATAGCCACTTATAGAAAAAAACAACATCAAATTTAAAAACAAAACAAGAAAAAACATACTTCTTTTCAATGTAATATTCAATTTAAAATCCACCACCTTTCCAATTTAATTATATCCCATCTGAAAAACACATGCAACAAAAACAGGCTGTAAAGCATTTGGCGTTATAGGAATCCTTTTTCTCTACGAGGGTTAAATAGGTATCTTGAATCAGATCCATTACGATTTCTCTATCGGTAATGTAATTCAATATCGCAGATTTCACTAGCGATAAGGTTTCCTTATAAATTCGATCAAAGCTTTCTTCACTACCGTTTTTGTAGTCTAAAACCAGTTTTTCTAGATTCATCTTTTTCTTCTTTCACCAATATAAACGAAGAACTCATAAATTTTTTAAAGAATTTTTTTAAAAAGTTTTTCTATTATCATAATATAACTAGGACAAAAAGAAAAAGAGCTGTAAGCTCTAAATCTCATTGCTGAAATCTATTTTTTTACAGTCCCTTAATCAAAATTATCTTTAATTTCTTGTGTTTTTGTTTTATAAAGAATATCTTCTCTAAAGGCTTCAAATACCTTAGCTGTAACCTCACTATCGTTAAATGCGTCATGAACCTGTATATCTTCATTATCATAATAGATTTGGAATAGCTTAAATAAGCCTGGGTCATTTCTTAATTCATAATGCGATTTAATGAGTTGACATAAATTCACATATCTTGTTTTATCCTTTAAGGATGGAACATTATGTAATAAATAAGAATCATTTAAAACTAAGATATCATTTTTACCATAAACTACGATAGCTGGATTATACTTTTCAATAATCTCTTTAAAATCATTATAGAAGGTTAAATAAGGAATTTGATTTTCAATGAATTCCTCATTGGTAATACCTAAGAACTTCTCTGCTCTTTTCGATAAGGTCTTTGTAATCATAGGCTCAATGAAATTTCTATATCTCATAAGCTCCTCACCATTCTTATCAAAGATGATAAAGCCAGCCTGAATAACCTCTGTTCTAAAGCCTTTACCCTTAAAATTATAAGGAGGCATTGTCATTTCTAAATCTAAGAACATAGTATTATCTAAGCTACCTAAGAAATCATATAGGCTCGATGTAATATCCTTTTTATCATAATAAACTATATGATCATATAATCCTTCTGCTTCTAGACGATTTACAAAGGAAATAACATAAGCTAAATATGGACCTCTTCTGGTAGTTTTTTCTTCATCGTATTCTAAATCAATCCAATTACCTACATATAAATATCTTTTAAAAACATTCATCTGTGAATTTTGGAAATAAAAGAATTCTATTTTTTTATATTTTTTAATGCCGATAATTTTATTATCGAGCTCAATCATATGAATTAATCCACGGATTCGCAAAAGATATCACCTCCTAGTGGATTGGATTTAAATCTATTTCTTAAAATGTATATACCCAATAGTATTATGGCAGCTAAAAGATATAAGCCCGCACAAATAAAGAATAATATGCTTCTTTCATCTATTGGAAGTGAATAATAAATTGCACCTCCTGCAAGTGGGCCAATGACTGCCCCTAAGGACATAAAGGATTGTCTGACACCCATAATTAGGCCTGGTGCTATTTTTATATTTTCTTGAATGAAGGAAACACTTCCTGATTCAATAATTGCCTTAGACATAATATATACCATTAATACGGTATATATCATATAAATTAAATAATCCTTATTTATGGCGAAGGTTATTACAATAGATATTGTACCTAATATTGCAAATAATATAATGGATACAATAGATTTTAATTTCTTTAATAATATTGGAGTAATTAAAATATTCGTTATGAGTGTAACGATACCTATAATTAAATTATATAATCCAAGCTCACTTGAGGTTTTACCTATATCTGCATAATAATAATCTAAATATCTTTGCATATTTGTAAAAACAATATTGAATAATGTTAAACAAATTAAGAAGATAATACTCCAAAGTCCAATCTTTGAAACATTCTTAATATTCTTTATAAAATTGCCTCTTTTTTGATTTTCATTATATGGTTCTTCATCAGTAAGTCTAAAGAAGAAAAATAGAATTAAGCCAAAAATAGATAGCGATATGGCCTGAATATATAATACCCATTGGTAGCTATTTAAGTTTCCACCTAAGGTATCACCTAAGACTCCACCAATGTATGAGCCTAAGGAGGAACCAACTAAATTAAAGGATAATACCATAGGTATTAGCCTTTTCTTATCAAAGCCCTTAAGTCCCCTAGAGGTATCTAAAAAACTTATGACAGATACCATTAATCCTGCACTAAAGCAGCCACTAAAGAATCTTGCAAATATAACTAAATATATATTATCTAACAAGCCAAAGAATACCTGTCCTATAGAATATCCTATAGAACAAATAAGTAATACAATTCTTCTTCCATATTTATCTCCAAATGAGCCCCATATAGGTGCAAATATAAGCATGCCTAAGCTCATTACAGAAAAGAATATAGAAAATGAATATTCTATAAAGCCTCTAGCTTTAACTAAATATGGAGTTACTGGATGACCTAAATTTGTAAATATACCTATCAATAATGAGGTAATTACAATGGTAATATATCTAGGATAGCTTCTCATTTTTTAACTGAGATGGCTATACCATCTCCTACCTCAAATATAGTAGTATCAAAATCCTCTTTAGCTAATAATTCATCATGGAATTGAGCCATTTTACGAATGATTCCTCTTACAGATCTAGAACAGGATTTATATTCCTCTTCGTTATCTAATACCTCAACTAAGCCATGGAATTCCATATTATCACATACAACAACACCATGGTCGGATAAAAGTGGAGTATATAAATTAAAGAATTTCATATATTGTGCCTTAGCTGCATCAATGAATATTAAATCAAAGGTATTATCCTTAACCAAATCATAAGCTTCTAAAGCATCCTTAAATATGATATGAATCTTATCACTTAAATTGGCTTTTTTTACGTTTTCTATAGCCTGGTTATACATTTCCTCATTTCTTTCAATTGTATAAACTATAGAGCCTAAAACGGATGCCATTCTTATGGCAGAATAGCCAATGGCACAGCCAATTTCTAATATTTTCTTAGGTCTTTTTATTCGAATGATAGACTCAAGCATAGCAAGGCCATCATCTTGAATAATGGGAACATTATTTTTAATTGCATAATCTCTAAGCTCCATATCTAAGCTTGAAAATATGAGTTTATTGGTTGGCTCATGATCATTAATTTTGGCATTCACCGCAACCACCACATTCCTCGGCCGAATGGCAGCCTGTGCAGCCTTGGCAGCCAGATGAACAGGAATCCTCCATGCTAGAAGCATAATCATTTAATAGCTCCTCAAGCATTTCCCATTCTTCATCAGACTCAATTCTCTCTAGGCTTCCCTTGCCATTATCCTCTGGATGATAAATTGCTGCAGAGGCACTTCCCTCTCCTCTTACTTGGAATACTACATAATCCTTATTAAATTCTTCAGAATGATAGGTGAATAGAATATCACATAGAATTTCTTTACCATCATCCTGGATTAATGTTAATGTACGGTCTTGCATAATCCCACTCCTTAAAAAGATTTTTTATCAAGATAGTTTTGTAAAATGACTACGGCAGCCATTTCATCCTTCTTTTCGTGTCTATCTTTTCTTCTTACATTTGCAGAAATCATAGCCTTATCTACAATCACTGTAGTTAATCTTTCGTCCATTAAAACAACCTTAATATCCGATCTTTTTTCAATTTCCGCTTTAAAATCAAAGGAGATTTGGGCTCTTACACCCTCATCTCCATTCATATGCTTAGGAAGGCCAAGTACAACAGTACTTACCTTCTCCTTCTTACATATATCGATTGTATATTCAATTGCCTTTTCATAATCATCGTCACGGAATCTTAGTGTATCATACGCTCTTGCAAGTATTCCCATTTCATCCGAAATGGCTACACCTAAGGTTCTAGACCCTAAATCAAGACCAATATACTTCATTATTTTAAGAATTCCTTAACGTGCTCTAGTGCATCTAAAACCTTAGAGGAATCTCTTCCACCAGCCTGAGCTAGATCCTTCTTTCCTCCACCACCGCCTCCGGTGATCTTTGTTGCTTCCTTAACGATTTGGCAAGCATCATATGGAGCGTTAGCTGCACATACGAAGGTAACCTTAGCACCATCACAGGATGCAAGTAATACAACATTTAAGCCCTTATTATTTCTTAAGGCAGCTGCCATATCCTTAATAAGGTTTGTATCCTTAACATCAACGCAAGTAATTAGCTTATCTCCTTCAATTAGGCTATCAAACTTCTCTAGACTCTTTAGGGCAGATTGACTCTTCTTTTGGTTGTATTCCTTTTCTAAGTCCTTTACACTATTTTGAGCCTTAGAAACCTCTTCTCTTAAGGCTAAAATATATCTATAGCCCTTAAGGTTAAGCTCCTTCTTTTCATAATTAAAGGATAATTCAATACCCTCATTCTTTGCAGATGCAATAATATCTTCTGCCTTAGCTAAAATCGTATTTAGGGTATTTTGAATATTTTCTGTAGATTTTACTAATAATTCATGTGCATTAGGGCCTGTAACTGCTGTAGCACGGAATACACCAGAACCAATAGATTCAATGGATGTAATCTCAAAATCGATTACCTCAGAGGTATTCGATACATGAGTACCAGCACAGAATTCCTTTGAAATACCCATATCAACAACTCTTACCTGAGCACCATACTTCTCACCGAATAATGCCATAGCGCCAAGCTTCTTAGCCTCTTCGATAGGTAATACTAAAGTCTTTACAGGATGTGCTTCCTTAACATAGGTATTTACTAAATCCTCAACTGCTAAGATTTCATCATCGGTTAATGCCTGATAATTATTGAAGTCGAAACGACAATAATCACTACATACCTGAGAACCCATCTGATGTACATGATTACCTAATACATGCTGAAGTGCAGCCTGTAATAGGTGAGCACTAGAGTGATTCTTTCTAGTTAAATCTCTATTTTCCTTATCGACAATTGCCCAAATGATATCTCCAACCTTAAATGGACATTCCTTTACACCTAAAACATGTAGGTGCTGTCCATTAGGCATTTTAATTACATCGACAACAGGAATATCACCTAGGGTACCCTTATCCGATAATTGTCCACCACTAAATGCATAGAATGGTGTTTCATCTAATACTACTGCATTACCGAATACAGCAATAACCTTAGATTTATGATTGGTTGCATCATAGCCTGAGAAGCGAGATTCCGCCTTGAAGTTTAAGAATTCCTCATTCTGTCCTCCCATAGACTCCTCATCCTTACGTGCATTTCTTGCACGCTCCTTTTGTTCCTTTAAATATGCCTTATAGCCCTCTTGATCCACGGTTAAGCCCTTTTCCTCTGCATATTCAACAGTAAGCTCAATTGGGAAGCCATAGGTATCATATAAGGTGAATGCATCAGCACCAGAAATAACCTTTTTATCCTTAGATGCTTCTGCAATTAATGCAAATCTCTTTTCACCATCGGCTAAGGTTTTAAGGAATTGCTTTTCCTCAGCAGTAATTACCTGCTTAACAATTTCCTTCTTTTCATGTAAATATGGATAATATGGATCCATAACCTTAATTACAACATCGACAAGCTCAGACATAAATGGCTTATTAATACCTAAGGATTTTGCATATTTAGAAGCTCTTCTTAATACTCTTCTAAGTACATATCCTCTACCCTCATTCGATAGGGTTGCACCATCCGCTACCGCAAATGTTACTGTTCTTACATGGTCAGCAATAACCTTAAATGCCATTTGACCTTCATATTTTACACCAGAGATTTCCTCAGTCTTTTTAATGATTGGCATAAATAAATCTGTATCATAGTTTGTATCTACACCCTGCATAACGCAGCATAATCTTTCAAGACCGCATCCTGTATCAATATTCTTAGAAGGTAGCTCCTTATAATTTTCTCTTGCTACACCCTCCTTAGAATTAAACTGTGAGAATACGATATTCCAAATTTCAATGAATCTATCGTTTTCAATATCGTCACGAATTAATTCAGGACCTCTCTTATCATATTTTTCACCACGGTCATAGAACATTTCTGTATCAGGACCACATGGACCCTCACCAATTTCCCAGAAGTTTCCATCTAAAGGAATTAAATGATCTTCTGCAATACCATTTTTCATCCAA
>JAFPIE010000117.1 GCA_017388605.1 Acholeplasmatales bacterium
ATTACTTGATGTAATGTTTCGGGCTACACTTGAGGTTGGTGATACTGTATTAGGCTTTTCCCCATCATTTTCTATGTATCAGGTATTTACAGAGCTTGTAGGTGCGAAATATATACCTGTATATGGGGATGAAAATTATATTTTCCATGTAGAAGATATGATTAAAGCAATCAAGGAATATAACCCTAAGCTTGTTTTAATTTGTACACCAAACAATCCAACAGGACAATATTTAAATGAAGCTGATGTAAGAAGAATCATAGAATCTACGAATGCTTTAGTTGCCTTAGATTTAGCCTATATTGATTTTGCTAAAGAGGATTATGCAAAAATAGCCTTAGAATATGACAATGTCATATCCTTTAAAACCTTCTCAAAGGCCTTAGCCTTACCTTCTATAAGATTAGGCTATGCTATATCTAATAAGGATAATATCGATATGCTCAATGCAATTAAAGCCCCATATAGTGTAACTACATTTACACAGCTTGCGGGTATTATTGCTATTTCTAATTTCAATTTATATAAGGAACAAATTGATTTCATCAAAGAAGAAAGACAAAGAGTTTATCATACATTAAAGGATTTAGGCTATAAGGTATATCCATCTGAGGCCAATTTCTTATATGTTTTAATGGATGATAGTAAAAATGATGCATTACTAAAGAATAAAATCTATATACGTAAATTTAGAAGTGGAGTATATAGAATTACAATTGGTAAAAAAGAAGAAAATGATAAGCTTTTGGAGGTGTTAAAATGAGAAATGCAAGTGTAGAAAGAAAAACAAAGGAAACCGATATTAAGCTTACTCTTGAGCTTGATGGTGAGGGTAAGGCTACAATCAATAGCGGTATTGGATTTTTTGATCATATGCTAAATACCTTAGCCAAGCATGGAGGCTTTAACCTAGAATTCCATTGTAAGGGTGATTTACATGTCGATTGCCACCATACAGTAGAGGATTCTGGTATTGCCTTAGGTGATGCCTTCCATAAGGCACTATCCTCTAAGGATGGCATTGCCCGCTACCAAAGCTTCGTTATGCCAATGGATGATGCACTTGTTTTATGTGCAGTAGATTTATGTGGTAGACCATATTTCGAATCCAATGCGAAATTTGATACAGTAAAATGTGGTGATTTTGAAACGGAAACTGCCAATGAATTCTTTAGATCCTTTGCAGATAATGCCAAAATGAATCTTCATTTTGTCATTTTAAGAGGAGAAAATGCTCACCATATTATTGAAGCTATGTTTAAATCCTTAGCTAAATGCTTAAGGGATGCAATTAAAATTAATGGTGATATAAAGGGTAGCTTATCTACTAAAGGAGTTATCTAATGATTGCGATTATGAATTATGGAATAGGAAATCTAGGAAGCGTTAAAAACGCACTAGATTTCTTAGGCTTTGATGCAAAAATTACATCAGACCCTAGTGAAATACTTTCTGCAGATAAGGTGATATTACCAGGTGTAGGTGCATTTTCTATCGCTATGGATACATTCAAATCCTATGGATTTGTAGAGGTAGTAAATAAGCTTATGGAGAAGAATACACCTATTTTAGGTATTTGTGTTGGTATGCAAATGCTATTTGAAGAATCCGAAGAATATGGTATTCATAAGGGGCTTGGATTACTTAAGGGTAGAATTGTTAAATTCCCTCAAGAAAAAGATAATATAACTTCCTTATCTGATGTAATAATAGAATCAAAACCTAAGTAATCTAGTGCATTTTTAACACTACCTAGATTTCCTATTCCATAATTCATAATAGCAATCATTAAATCACACCCTTTGTAGA
>JAFPIE010000118.1 GCA_017388605.1 Acholeplasmatales bacterium
ACACCTAGATATTGACGCAAAGTAAAAAAGAGGGGAAACCCTCTTTTTGTTTTACAAAAAAATTGTTATAATATAAAAAACGACAAAAAAGGAGAACTTTATATGAAAAAACATTTTAGCGCTATTGCACTGGGTATATCTTTACTTGCACTAGCTTCCTGCGGTGGAGGAAATAACCCAGAGACTACAACAACAGATGCAGCTGAGTCTGGTGTTGTAACATTTGATGCCCGTTATTCAACAGGTACCCTAAATGATAAGGGATTAGCGGATGATATCCAAGATGGTACAATCCTACATGCTTGGAATTGGAGCTACAACACAATTAAAGAAAATATGGAGATGATTGCAAAGAGTGGTTATACAGCAGTTCAAACATCTCCAGTACAGCAATGTAAATCTACAATTAAGCAAGGCTCTTGGTCTTCCGAATGGTATAAGCTATATCAGCCTGTTGCCTTTAGTATTGCCGAGGATTCTTATTTGGGAACAAAGGAAGAATTAGCAGAAATGTGCGAAGTTGCAGAATCCTATGGTGTTAAGGTCATTGTAGATATAGTATCCAACCATTTAGGAAATGATAATACTGGTGCGGCTGGTACATATGCTGAGGCTATTGAAACCTATGAGCCAGAGATTTTTGCAAATAAAAATCAGTATTTCCATAATACAAATCATAATGTATCGGACGATAATGCAAAGACTGTTACTTATTATATGCTATCGAACCTACCTGATTTAAATACAAGCAATGAATATGTTCAAGGAAGAGTTATTTCTTTACTTGAGGAATGTATTGATTGTGGTGTTGATGGATTTAGATTTGATGCTGCAAAGCATATTGAAACTCCAGATGATGGTGGATATGCTTCGAATTATTGGCCAAATGTTTTATCTGCTGCAACAAAATATGCAGATGAGACCTATGGTACAAAATTATATTATTATGGTGAAATTTTAAATACCTGTGGTGGAGGAAGAAAATATGATTCCTACACAAAGTATTTGAGTATTACAGATAATAAATATGGTACAAACATTCAGTCTAAATTATCTTCGAAATATATTCTAAATTCATTAAATTATTCCTTTAGTGATGATGGAACTAAGGCTGTAGTTTGGGCTGAATCTCATGATACCTATGCCGATGGTTCAACCCAGGGTGCAACTCAGGATTTAATGAATAGAATTTATGCATTTGAGGCAGCTAGAAGCGGTGCTGCACCACTATATTTCGCAAGACCTAATTCATCTACTGTAATGGGTGCAATGGGAACAAAGGCATGGAAATCTGCAGAGATTGCTGCAATTAATAATTTCCATAATGCAATGCTTGGAAAGAATGAAACAATTTCCTACCAAAACAGTCATGTTTTAGTTGAAAGAGGAACCGATGGTGTTGCTATTTTATCAAGCTTCTCTGTCAGAGAGGATAAGGAAGTTGAATTTGAGGCTAAGGCTATTGCTGATGGTAAATATTATGATCATGTAACTGGTAAAGAGGTTGTTGTTTCTAATGGTGTAATTAAGGGCACAATGTCTACTGCAGGTATTATGGTATTAATGAAGTCAGAACCAGATATTACTCCTGAGGTAATTCTATCTAGTGAAATGGGATATTTCTATAATTCTTATGATGTTACAGTATCTGCAAAGAATGCTACATCAGCATCCTATAGTATTAATGGTGGAGAAGAGGTATCCTTTGATGCTCCAACTCCTGTAACATTAACTCCAGATGATGAAGGTGTTGCAACACTTACCGTTACGGTAGAGAAGGATAACAAGACCGTTACTGAGGTATATAAGTACTATCAGGTAGAAAAGAGAGATGGCTATGTTGCAATTTCTGGTCTAAAGGATACATCCGCAAATAGATACCTTGCTTGGGTATGGCCAACAGGTAAGGATGGTCATTGGGAAGAGGTTGTTGTTTCTGGTGATGTTGCATATATTGCAGTTCCTGTTGATGAAGATGGCAATTCATTAATTGCAAGTTCTAATTATTTATTAGCATCCTTCCCTAAGGATTATGATATTGAATCCTTATATGGCACTACAAAAAATGTTTGGGATGATAAGACCGGTCAAACAAGTGATTATAAGATGCAAGAGGATGTCATTCAGGTTTGTACAATTTAATGAAATAGAATTGCAGCCTTAGGGCTGCTTTCTTTTCATTATTTTTATGATTTTTTTAAAATAGACACGAATA
>JAFPIE010000119.1 GCA_017388605.1 Acholeplasmatales bacterium
ACATACTTCATCAACTTTAAATACAGACAAGTGGCTAGCCTATAAGGGTACTCTTGGTACGAAGTATTATTATGGTGAGGCGAATGGCTTATTTGGTGAAAATCTAACTAGCGCATTTAATACCTATAGTGATAGAATCTCTGATATTGTAAGAACTATGATTTAAGGAAATGGATATCCGTTTGGATATCCGTTTCTTTTTTCTTCGATTTATGGTATACTACCTACAAGTTTTGAGGTGATGATATGAAGCATAATCCATTAGATATTATTTCAGGTATCATATTAATATTTGTTGGAATCTTAATTGCCTTTACATTTATTATGATTTATTTTTATTCCGATTTTTCCAATCATGGGGATATCGTTCTTTGGATTTTCCGTATTCTTTATTTAGGAATATTGCCAGGCTTTGGCTTATTCCTAATTGTAAGAGGCGTCATTCATTTCTTTAAGAGAGAAAAAATCCAAGAAGAAAATGAAGAAAATGAGTGAAATAAATAAGAATTTAATGGTATAATAAACTATTAAAGAGGTGAAGCACATGAATTATGATTTAATGCTTGAATTTGTCAAAGAAAAATTAGAAGCAACAGATGGTATTGCATCTAAGAATCCACTCCATAATTTTAGAAATAGATATTACCATTCGAAAAGAGTATATGAATGGTGCAAAAGAATTCATACCGATTTGGAATGTGATTTGGATGTGTTATATACTGCAGCGATTTTTCATGATGTAGGAAGAGGGTATTCTAAGGAGGATCATGCCCATATTGGTGCCTTAATCTTTAAGGAATATGCCAAAAATCATAATTTTAGTGAGGAATTTACGAATAAGGTTTATGATTTGATTGATCATCATTCTGATAAAAATCAAATCAAGGATAAGAATTCCTCAAATGAGCTTGTCCTACTTTTAGAGGCAGACCTATTAGATGAGGAGGGTGCCTTAGGTATTGTTTGGGATTTAATGGCCTTAGGCAAAATGGAGAATAAGGATTATTATGATGCTATGGAGGCCTTAAAGCATGCGAAGCATATTTTAAAGCAGGATTATATGGTAACACCTCTAGCTAAGGAAATATGGGAGCATAAAAAGGAATTAGTAAGAGTATTTACCTGTGATTTAGCAAAGGATTTATTTTTGGAGGAATAGCATGGATTATTTTGAATGTATTCAAAAAAGATTCTCTTGTAGAAGCTTTAAGGAAGAGAAGATAGCAAGGGATGAATTACAAAAGGTTTTAGAGGCAGGACTTCTTGCCCCAACCGCATGTAATTATCAGCCAGAAAGAATTATTGTTCTTGAGGATTTGGCTATAATAGAAAAATTAAAGGAGGCTACAAGGTATACCTTTAATGCAAAGACTATATTGATTGTTTGTCATGATAAAAATGAATCCTGGCATAGAGGAAATGATGGGAAAGATCATGGAATGGTAGATAGTACAATTGTCGCAACACAAATGGTTTTAGCTCTTACAAGCTTAGGGCTTGCCTCTTGTTATGTATGCTCATTTAAGGAGGATCTAGCAAGAGAAATTTTAGGGCTTAGTGATAATTTAAGTGTCGATATTATGCTACCTATTGGATATCCAAAAGAGGTTTTACCTCATAATAAGAGAAAAGATTTAGAAAGTATTGTAATTTATAAATAGAGGTTTATATGAATATAAATATTATAGGTGCAGGCTTAGCTGGTGTTGAGGCTACCTGGTACTTAGCAAAGAAAGGGTATGATATTACCCTTTTTGAAATGAGACCAAAGAAGATGACTCCTGCACATAAAACAGAAAAATTTGCAGAGCTTGTATGCTCAAATTCCTTGAAAAGTGATTCCTTAGAGAATGCTTGTGGAATATTAAAAAAAGAAATGGAAATGTTAGATTCTATCGTGATGAAATGTGCAAGATTGCATCCTGTAGATGCAGGAGGTGCACTAGCCGTAGATAGAGAGGGCTATTCCTTAGAGGTGACGAACCAGATTAAGGCACTACCTAATGTAAAAATAGTCCATGAGGAGGTATCAAAAATAGATACATCCGTTCCTACTGTTATCGCAACAGGACCACTTACTAGTGGTGCATTATGCGATGAAATTAAGAATTTATTTGGACTAGATGATTTTTATTTTTATGATGCTCAGGCTCCCATTATTTATGCAGATTCTATCAATTACGATAAGGCATATCTAAAAAGTAGATATGATAAGGGTGTTGCATCCTATTATAATTGTCCTATGACAAAGGAGGAATTTGATAAGTTCTACAATGCCTTAATTACTGCTGAATGCGTAGAGGAGAAGGATTTTGAAATTAAGGTATTTGAAGGCTGTATGCCAGTAGAAATTATGGCCAAAAGAGGGCCTCAAACCCTAACCTTTGGTCCAATGAAGCCTGTAGGCCTAAGAACTCCAGATGGGGTAACTCCCTATGCCGTAGTACAGCTAAGGCAGGATGATGCAGCCAAGACGATGTATAATATTGTAGGCTTTCAAACACATTTAAAATTTGGTGAGCAAAAAAGAGTATTCCAAATGATTCCAGGACTTGAAAATTGTAGGTTTGCCAAATATGGTAGAATGCATAGAAATACCTATATTAATGCACCTAAGATATTAAATCCTACCTTCCAAACAAAGAAATATCCTAATATATTCTTTGCAGGACAGGTTTCTGGAGTTGAGGGGTATGTAGAATCTGCAGCATCCGGTATATATGCTGCAATAAATATGGACCGTTATTTAAGAGGTAAGGAATTACATATCTTCCCTAATACTACAGCACTAGGGTCCTTATCCTTATATATAACCAATGCGAGTGAGAAGGATTTCCAGCCTATGAGTGCAAATTTTGGTATTATGGCGGATTTGGATTTTCCTCATAAGAAAAATGAAAGAAAGGCATTATATGGCAAAAGAGCCATAGAAGTAATGGAAAAGGAGATTAGAGGCTTAAATGACTGATGAAGAGGCTATAGCTGAATTTTTAAATTACATAGCTCATGTTAAGAACTATAGCGAAAATACAGTTTTGGGGTACCAAAATGACATTTTGGAATTTAAGGATTTCCTAAGAAGCGAAAAAATGGCTCCAAACCTTTTTCGGCTTCGTCCCATTATACCTAAAAATTATGTAACCTATCTTTCAAATTTGAATCTTGCATCCACATCTATTCATAGAAAGATATCCTCCTTAAATAGCTTCTATACTTATTTTTATAAGCAGGAATTAATTAAAGAGAATTATTTTAAGGAAGTCGAAACCCCTAAGGTTGGTAAAAGATTATTAAAGAAAATTACCGATGAAGAGGTTATTATGCTGTTTGAAGCCTGTGATTTAGAGAATAAGCTAGGCTTTAGAAATTATTGCATATTAGGCTGTTTATATGGCTGTGGACTTCGTGTATCTGAATTATGTAATATGGAAATAAAGGATATTGATTATGCGAAAAGGACAATAAGAATTCATGGTAAGGGCTCTAAGGATAGAGATGTCATTATGTATGAGGGCTTAGATGAGGCCTTAAAGCATTATATATCAACCTTCCGTGTAGAATTATTATATAATACTAAGGATTTAGAGAATCGTTATGTATTCTTAAATAAAAATGGAACAAAGCTTTCTAGAGTTGGTGTAAGAAAGATTTTAGAGGGGCTTGTAGAAAAAGCAGGTGAGCATTTCCATATATCTCCACATATGCTAAGGCATTCCTTCGCAACAGCACTTTTAAAGAATGGAGCAGATTTAAGAAGCGTTCAGGAGCTTTTAGGTCATGAGTCCTTATCGACAACCTCTATATATGCTCATGTCGATTACAACATGATGATGAAGGAGTATCAATTGTCTCATCCAAGAGCAAAAAGAATCGATGTTGAAGAGAAGAAAAAGTGATATGTTGGATTTTTCTTGTAATTCAAACCTATCTTTGATATAATGCTAATGTTCGAAAAGAAAAGGAGCAATGATTATGAAGACTAAGTTCATTTCTTTAGGTGTAGCTTGCTTATCCTTTTTAGCTTTAACCTCTTGTATGAGAAAAGCTAATGCGGATTATTCAACCGTACGCCAAATTACAAAAATTGATACAGAAGTATCTACTGCATTAAATTTATTCTATGATGCAACCAAAGATGATTTTAATGCATCAATTTTAGATACAGATACAAAAAATAATACCTATTATGATTTATTTGTAGCAAAGGATGCTAACGCAAGCCTTTTTGCCTATGAATATGATCTTACAACCTATTTCAATTCCGCTGATGGTGAAAGAAACGATAAGGTAACAATAAATACATTATCCTTTGGAATCCAGGATTCTGATGCGATTTATGATGAGGAAAAAACTCAGATTTTAACGCAAGCATATGACCAAGAAAAGGGTATTGGAAATAAGCTTAATGTAGAATTTACAATCACAACATCAAAGGATTATTCTAGAACTCTGTCTACTAAGCCAGCATATAAAGCATTTAAGGATGGCGAGGCTGTATCCTTAGCTATCGTTTATATGCCTGTTTATGTAGTTCATTATGTATCGAATCAGCCTGTTTTAAGAAATTATGTATTCCTACCAATTTATGCAACTTTCGTTACAGAGACTGATAAAGAGGTAAAAGAGGATGGTACACTAGTTGAGGATACGATAGGTGCAGTAAAAGTTGTAGATTTAGATAAGTACTTTGGAGAAGCAGCAAATACATTAGAAGCATCTAAGGAGCCAGTAGTTCCAGATACACCAGATGAAACTCCAACAGAAAATAATTCTGGATTATCTGCAGGCGCTATTGTTGGTATTGTCTTAGGATCTGTCTTTGGCGCATTACTTATTTTATATTTCCTAATTGGATTTACTCTATATAGGAACGGCACATTAAATGGCAAGTTCTTCAAGGCAATTTATGCTTGGATTAAGCGTCCACAGGATAATAGAAGAAGATAATTATATATTTATATATAAGGGCATGGTATTCAAATTTATACCATGCCTTTTTATATTTTTGAAAAAATGGTTGAAATTGTACTTTATCTATGGTAATATGTTAAAGGCACAAAATACACATGCTTTATGAGAAGGCCATCGTGTGCATGTAAAACTGTTGGGGGCTTTCGTTGATTAAAGCAGAGGACAAAAACAAAAATAAAATGGAGGAATTAAAAAATGTCTGAATCAGTAGTTTCAATGAAACAGTTATTAGAGTCTGGCGTACATTTCGGTCACGCTACTCGCCGTTGGAATCCAAAGATGAAGAAGTATATCTTCACTGCAAGAAATGGAATCTATATTATCGATTTGCAGAAGACTGCAGATCAAATTGAAAAGGCTTATGCCGCTTTATTAGAAATCGCTAAGAATGAAGGTAAGGTTTTATTCGTAGGTACTAAGAAGCAGGCTCAAGAGGCTGTAAAGGAAGAGTCCGCAAGATGCGGTATGTACTATGTTAACCAAAGATGGTTAGGTGGTACTTTAACAAACTTCAAGACAATTAAGAAGAGAATTACTAAGCTTGAAAGCTTAACTAAGTTATTAGAGGATACTGAGGCTACAGCTAAGCTTCCAAAGAAGGAAGTTATTAAGCTAGTTGCTGAAAAGGATAAGCTTGAGAAGTTCTTAGGTGGTATTAAGGAAATGAAGAAGCTTCCTGATGCTTTATTCATTGTTGACCCTCGCAAGGAGCACAATGCAATTTTAGAAGCTCGTAAGCTAAACATTCCAGTATTTGGTATCGTTGATACAAACTGCGATCCTGATGATGTTGATTATGTAATCCCAGCAAACGATGATGCTATTCGTGCTGTTAAGCTAGTTACATGGGTTATGGCTAATGCTGTAATCGAGGGTAACGGTGGTACAGTTGAAAAGTTCGATGATGCTGCAGAGGAAATCAACCAGGCTGAGGAAATTTCTAAGGAAGCTCCTAAGGCTGAAAAGGCTCCAAAGGAAGCTAAGGCTCCTGCTAAGAAGGCAGCTGCAAAGCGTCCTGCAGTAAAGAAGGCTCAACCTAAGAAGGAAGAGTCCACTGAAGCTAAGGCTGAATAATTTAAAATAAATTACGGAGGATATTAAAATGGCAAATATTACTGCTGCTATGGTAAAGGAATTACGTGAGAAGACTGATGCAGGTATGATGGACTGCAAGAAGGCTTTAGTAGCTACAGATGGCGATTTTGAAAAGGCTGTTGTATGGCTACGTGAAAAGGGTCTTGCAAAGGCTGCTAAGAAGGCAGGCGTTGTTGCTGCAGAGGGCTTATGTAATTATGTAGTTTCTGGTAACAAGGTTGTATTATTTGAGTTAAACTCTCAAACTGACTTCGTTGCACAGAACGCAAAGTTCACAGCATTATTAGAGAATGTTGGTAACATTATCGTTAATTCTAACGCAACAAATACAGAAGAGGCTTTAGCAATTGATGTTGATGGCAAGTCTTTAGAGACTGTTATTATGGAAGCTTCTGGTACAATTGGTGAAAAGATTTCCTTACGTCGTGTTCAGGTTTTAACTAAGACTGATGCACAGGTATTTGGCGCATACAAGCATATGGGTGGTAGAATCGTTACAGTTGCAATCTTAAACGGTTCTGATGAGGTTGTAGCTAAGGATGTAGCTATGCATGTTGCTGCACTTGCACCTAAGTATGTATCTAAGGATGATATTCCTGCAGATGTTGTAGCTAAGGAAAAGGAAGTTATTTTAGCTGCTGCATTAAACGAGAATGCATCTAGTGCTAAACCAAAGCCTGAAAAGATTATTGAAGAAAGAATCGTACCAGGTCGTTTAGAAAAGAATTTAAAAGAAATTTGTTTATTATCTCAGGCATTCGTTAAGAACCCTGACCTTACTGTTGAGCAGTATGTTAAGGGCGCTAAGTCTGAAGTAGTAACATTCGTACGTCTAGAAGTAGGCGAGGGCATCGAAAAGGTAGAGACTGATTTCGCTGCTGAAGTTGCTGCACAGGCTGCTGCTGCAAAGTAATAACGCTCAAAAAGGGAGAACAATGTTTGAATTTGCTCTCCCTTTTTTTGAAAAATAGGAGGATAAGTTATGTATAAACGTATTTTATTAAAGCTTTCTGGTGAAGCATTAAAGGGAGAAACATCCTATGGAATTGATCCTAAGACAGTAAATGAAATCGCTGAACAAATCAAGGACGCAAAGGATTTAGGCGTTGAAATTGGTATTGTTGTAGGCGGTGGAAATATCTGGAGAGGAAAGACTGCAGAGGGCTTAGGTATGGATAGAGCTCAGGCAGATTACATGGGTATGCTTGCAACAATTATGAATGGTCTTGCCGTTCAGGATGCTCTAGAGCAGCATGGAGTTCCAACTCGTGTTATGACTGCTGTAGATTGCGATAAGGTTGCAGAGCCTTACATCAGAAGAAGAGCAATTCGCCATTTAGAAAAGGGTAGAGTTGTCATTTTCGTTGGTGGACTTGGTTCTCCATATTTTTCAACAGATACAGCATGTGTTTTACGTGCAACAGAAATTGAAGCAGAGGTTGTTTTAATGGCTAAGAATCATACAGAGGGTGTATATGATTCTGATCCAAGATTAAATCCAAATGCTAAGCTATTTACTGAAATTACATTCTCTGAGATTTTAGAGAAGAATCTTCAGGTTATGGATTCAACTGCAGCATCCTTATGTAAGGATAATAAGAAGCCTTTAATCGTATTTAATATGAGCGAAAGAGGCAATATTGTCAAAGCAGTTGAGGGTAAAAAAATAGGTACACTAGTTAGAGTAGAATAGAGGAGGAGAAACTTGTGGAAGAAGAATTAGAAATGACCCTTTTAGAGGGCGAAGAAAAAATGGATAAGGCTATCGCTGCATATGAGCGTGAGCTATCCACTGTACGTACTGGTAGAGCTGCTCCAAGCCTATTAGATACTGTTTATTTTGAATATTATGGAGCAAAAACACAAATCAAGAATGCAGCATCCATCACTGTACCTGAATCCAATCAGCTTTTAATTAAGCCATATGACAAGTCTAGTGTTAAGGATATTGAAAAGGCAATTCTTGCATCACCTTTAGGATTAACTCCTCAAAGCGATGGTACACAGATTCGTCTTATCTTACCAAAGATGACTGAGGAAAGAAGACGTGAGCTTGTAAAGTATGTTTCTAAGCTAGAGGAAACAGCTAAGGTTGCTATTAGAAACGCAAGAAGAGATTTAAATGATGATATTAAAAAGCTTGGCTTACCTGAGGATACAGAGGCTAATGCACTTGAGGATGCACAAACACTTACGGATAAGAAAATTCAAGTTGTTGTTGAATTAACTGAGCGTAAGAGCAAGGACTTAATGACAATTTAACAAACGAAATCCAGCATTTTGGAAAATTATGGTGTTTTCCTTATATGCTGGATTTTTATTTTTTATAATGCTATAATACAATAGATTATGTATTGTATATTAATATACAATAAGAATAAACCTAATTGTGAGGTGAATCCTATGAAAAAAAGAGTTATCACAGGTTTAATTCTTGCTGCAATTCTACTTCCATGTGTACTTGTTCCTGCCTGCTTGCCGGTTATGGAATTTGTTGTAGTACTTTTAATAATTGTTGCAGAATTTGAATTATTAAATATGTATGATAGGGATAAAAAGATACCCCTTTGGTTAAAGATTGTTACAACACTTTTAACCTTAGGCTTATCCTTTTCCATTTTCTCTTTTATGTCTATGCAAGAAATTACAACCATCAATGCACAAGGAGAGGCTGTAAGAGGACATCTATTTGATCCAAATACATCTTTAATACTTAGAGGATTAAAGAAATTACATTTTGATTTAATGTTTACTCCAGTTACTGCATTGTTAATTAGCTTTATCATTCTTATGTCCTCAATGATTTTCATTCATGATTTTGAGGTTAAGGATGCAGGTAGATTATATTTATCTATTATTTATGTCGGTGTATGTAGTGCTGCATTTATGACACTAAGATTCTTTGGTGTAAGATTTGTTGTTTACTTATTATTAATTACAACCGCAACAGATATTTTTGCACTTGTCTTTGGTCTTGCCTTCGGTAGAAGTGGCAAGCATAAGCTTGCACCAAAGATTTCTCCAAAGAAGTCTTGGGAGGGTGCGATTGGTGGTACCGCTGTTGCTCTTGTATTAGGCTTTTGCTTTTCTTATTTATATGAATATATTTCTAGCTGGTTCCCAGCAATTTCTGGTGGACAGATGGAATTCTTCCAAGGCGTATTTAACTACAATACATTTACTCAGGTAGGAAAGGTATTCGTTTGTTTAGTATTAACTCTATTATTATCGATTACATCTCAGGTTGGAGATTTAGTTGCATCAAAATTGAAGCGTGCTTATGATATTAAGGATTATTCTCAGGTATTCCCAGGTCATGGTGGAGTGCTTGACCGCTTTGATTCTGTATTCTTTGCTTCAGCAATGTTCTTAGGCTTCATTATCTTTGAGATTAACTTTATTGATGTATTATTGGCAGGTGCTGGTTTCTAATGAGATATTTATATATTGCAGGAGCTTGTGGGTCTATAGGCACACAAACTCTAGATATTGTAAGAGAAAATAAAAATGAATTTAAAGTCATTGGAATGAGTGTTGGTAGAAATAAGGAGCTAGCGATTAAGCTCATTGAGGAATTTAAACCAGAAATCGTATGCTTCCGTGAAGGATATGCCTACGATTTATCCTATCATCCAAAGATTGTATTTGGAGATGATGGATTATTAGAGCTTGCTTCCTATTCCAAATATCCAGATGAGGTATTTGTTAATGCTTTAGTTGGTATGAGTGGTCTTATGCCTACTATCCATGCAATTAAGGCTAGAAAGACGATTTGTCTTGCCAATAAGGAAACCTTAGTTGCAGGTGGAGATATCGTAAGAGAATATGTAAAGAAATATCAGGTTAGCTTAGTCCCTATTGATTCTGAGCATTCTGCGATTTTAGAATGCCTGCAAGGAGAAAATAAGGATGAAGTAAAAAGATTGATTATTACAGCCTCTGGTGGTTCCTTTAGAAATAAAACAAGAGAAGAGCTAAAGGGGGTAACAAAAGCGGATGCTTTAAAGCATCCCAATTGGTCTATGGGTGCAAAGATCACGATTGATTCTGCAACTATGATGAATAAGGGCTTTGAGGTTATAGAAGCACATCATTTATTTGATATTCCTTATGAAAAAATAGATACTATCCTACATCCTGAATCTATCGTTCATTCGATGGTGGAATATGAGGATGGTGTGATTAAAGCATCTATTGGTACTGCAGATATGCATACTCCAATTTCCTATGCACTTAGATATCCTAAGCATAAGGTATTAGAATCCAAGCCTTTAAATCTTATTGGCTTAAAGCTTGAATTTAAGGAATTATCTATAGATAGATTCCCATGCTTAGGCTTTGCATATTATGCTGCCAAAAGAGGTGGGGTTTACCCTGCAGTATTAAATGCTGCAAATGAGGCTGCAGTTAAATTATTTTTAGATGATAAGATTCCATTTTTAACTATTGAGGATATTATTGAAAAAGAGATTAAGGATGATAAATATGAGAATATTCCATATACTCTTGAGAATGTAGTATCCTTAAGTCATTCTTTAATTGATGAAATCTTATTGAAGTATGGAGGTGATTAATCTCATGTTTTTAGAATTAAATGGATTTCCTCTTGTTTTATTAGCTATTATTGCATTTATTGTTATTCTAGGCTTAATCATTTGTCTTCATGAGGCAGGACATTTCTTCATGGCAAAGAAATTTGATGTTTTATGTCATGATTATTCCATTGGTATGGGACCTGCAATCTATAAGAAAAAGGGCAAAGAAACAACCTTCTGTGTTCGTGCAATTCCTATTGGTGGATTTGTATCTATGGCAGGGGAAGAAGCAACAGATGACCTTACTAAGGTTGGCACAAAGGTTGGTTTAAACCTAGAGGATGATATCGTTACAGAAATCATCTTAGATGATGCAAAGGATGCAATGGTAAGAGGAGAAATTAATGATAAGGATCTAGATGGCAAGGAGGGTAAGGATTTATATATCACATTAATGGATGATATGGGTGAAACCCATTATTATCAGGTAAGTGAAACTGCAACCTATGTATTCGAAAAGAATGAAACCTTACAATTAGCACCATACCATAGAACCTTTGATGCAAAAAAGATTTGGCAAAGATTATTAATCCTATTTGCTGGACCTTTTATGAATTTTGTTTTAGCTTTTGTATTATATTTAATTATTGCCTTTGCAACTGGAGTTCCAAATTATAACTCGAATCGTGTAGGTACAGTTTCTAGTGGATATCCTGCAGCAAGCTTTTTAGCCCCAGGAGATTTAATTACCTCTGTCAATGGGGTAAGTACAAAATCTTGGACAGATTTCCAGCGTGAAATGGATAAGATTTATGATAATTATGGTACAACGGTAAGTATTACTTATTCTCATGATAATGAGGAGCATACGGCAACAATGGAAACCTATACATCTATAGTTTCTATTGGACTTACCAATTTTGGTGCTAAGGATTTTCAATTAGTAAAGATTCCTGGAACTCTAGCTTTTGGTCTTGAGGTTGGAAAATCTACATTATCTAATGGAAAGAATTCCATTCGATATAAGGGTGAAGAGGGTACACTATCTAAAGGAGACTATATTACTAAGGTTTCCATTGATGGAACAGAATATACAATTGAATCCTGGAGCCAGATAATTAAGCTATTTAAGGAAATGAATGTTACTACATCGGTTGATGTAAGATTTGAATATTATGATTTAAAGGATGATAATACATATTCTTTAGTAAAATTAGAGGATTGTAAATCTATTGAGCCATATACAGATGAATTATTATCTAATCAAAGAATTGAAAAAATTGCCCAATATATTGGTGTTGCACCTGGATATCATTTTTCCTTCTTTGAATGTATTGGAGAGGCAGCTAAGAACTTCTGGAATGATTTTACATTAATCTTTAGAACCCTAGGAATTCTAATTGCACCTTCAAGTGTAAGACAGGTTGGTGTATCGGATTTATCTAGTGTTGTTGGTATATTTGATATGGTTAAGCAGTATATTGGTGCTGGCTTTATACCACTTTTATCCTTGACTGCATTATTATCTGTAAATATTGGTGTAATGAATTTACTTCCAATTCCTGCACTTGATGGTGGAAGAATTGTATTTATCATCATTGAAGGCATTACAGGTAAAAAGGTACCAAAGAAGGTTGAATCTATTATTAACCTTGTATTTATGGGATTGTTGTTAATATTATTCGTATTTATCACATATAATGATATTTTACGTTTAATTCATTAATTTGTAGGAGATGTATATTTTATGAGTGAGTTTGTAAAAACAAAAAAAGAATTTAATAAAAAGCCTTTTAATGGCAATAAAGACATTAAGGAAGGCAGTGAATTCATTTTAGATATTAAAAGATTAGGTATTAACGGTGAAGGAATAGGCTTCTATAATCGTCTTGCTGTATTTGTCGATGGTGCAATCCCAGGTGAAGGACACAATGTTTCCATTACAAAGCTTGAAGGAAAGATGGCCTATGCTAAGAGTATAGAAATAAAAACCAAAAGTGAATATAGAAAAGATCCTTCATGCCCTTATTATGAAGCTTGTGGTGGATGTAATGTAATGCACATTGATTATAATGAAATGCTAAAATATAAAAGAGATATTTTAATTGAAGCATTAAATAGATATACCACCCTTAATCCTAAATCCTTTGAGATTAAGCAGACAATTCCATGTGATTATCCTTTAGGATATAGGAATAAAGCTCAATTAAATATTAAGAAATCTGATGGTCAATCTCAGGTTTCTATGATTAAAGCGAATTCAAATATATTAGTTCCTGTTGATAAATGCTTAGTACAAAAGGATTTAATTAATACCATTAATGAAAAAGTATTAAAATGTATCGATGAATTAAATATTGATCCTTATATTCGTAAAACTGGACTTGGTACCTTAAGATATTTAGTTGTTCGTGCAACAAAGGATGATAAAGCCTTAGTTTGCTTTGTGTGCAAGAAGAAGGATCCTATTATAAAGGAATTAGCGAATAAGGTTTTAGAAATAAAAGAAGTAATTAGTGTATATGAAAATATTAATCCACAGGATAAATCTATTGATATTTTCGGTACAGAAACAAATCACTTAGCTGGCGAAGAATATATCATTGAGACTCTAGGAAAGATTAAATATAGAATTTATCCTACTACATTCTTCCAGCTAAATTCTTATCAAGCTGAAAAGCTTTATGATACAATCCTAAAGCAAGCAAAGCTATCCTTTAAAGAAAGAGTATTAGACGCTTATTCAGGCGTTGGTACTATTGGATTATATTTAGCTCATAACGCAAAGGAAGTCATTGGAATTGAATATAATAAGGATTCCATTCAAGCAGCAAACGAAAATGCGAAATTAAACAAAATTACTAACGCAAGGTTTATCCAAGGGGATGCCTCTGAATTATTACCTAAGATGGTTAGAGATAATGAGGTATTCGATTGTTTAGTTGCAGATCCACCAAGAACAGGCTTAGGGGATAAGTTTATTAATGCAATATTAGAAAGTGGAGTTAAAAGATTCATATATGTTTCTTGTAATCCTGCAACCCTTGCAAAGGACTTAGAAAAATTAAAGGAAGCATATCAAATCAATTCTATTACTCCTATAGACATGTTCCCACAAACTGCACATGTAGAGTCAATCACGTTACTAGTTCGCAAGGATACTAAATAAAATGTTAAAAAAGTGGCTTAAATACTGAAATTTTTGGTATTTTGAGCCTCTTTTTTATTGTCTTAAAAATGAAATAGTCACTGCCCAAGTCTTGGAGGGACGTATGGGGATATTGGGGTAAATTCATTTACCTTTTTTTCTGCACTTTAAGGCATAGGAATAAATACATATAAAGATTGATTATGTATTAAAAACATATTATAATTTATATGCTAGATAATTATTTTTAATTTAGTGTAAAGGAGAAATACAAATAATATGGAAGGAAAAAAGCTAAAGGCTGAGAAAGTTATTATAAAGAATAATCCTAGATTTATTATAGTTGATTCTGAAACTGGTGAAGTTTTAGATGATGCCCAAGGTTATGGATATAAAACGATTAAAGGTGCTTTTAAAGCTTATAAATTTAAAAGATTAACTAAAGACGAAAGGAAAGAAAGAGAAAATAAAATAGCTTTAGTAAAAAAATGGATGAAACATAATAAAGAAATCGTGAATCTTTTGGAGGGAATATGCTTTGAAATATGGAAAGGGTCATGGGGTCCTGATGATCGCTTCGATGAAAAATTAGTAAAAAAAATATTAATTGAAAATGGATATGATATAGACGAATTAGGTTTTACGATTAAAGAATTGCTAAAATATGGTTTTAATTAAATATAAAAAAATAAAGCAAAACGGTAATAAATAAACTTAAGTGATAGTGAATTAAAGAAATTATTAAGTTCGAAGGAACAAAATGACTAAATGAATGCCCTAATCATGTCTTAGTGACTAGATCTGAACTAGATGTAGTCATTTAGTCATTAAATTCATACACCTCTAGGAATGAGTCAATAAGAGTACTAGATTCATATTTAATTTATAATAAATGTAACAGAAAGAGTAGTATTTATGAATAAAAAATCAGAAATTCTTATCTGTAGTTTACCAGATGGAAGTAGTAATGTTGAAGTATTATTAAATGAAGATGATATATGGATGAATAAGGATGCATTATGCGAATTGTTTCAATCATCCAGACAAAAACTAGAATACCATATTAAAACTATTTTACTTGAGGGAGAATTAGAAGAAAATCGAACATGCAAAAAAATTTTGCAAGTTCAAACTGAAGGTAAAAGGCAAGTCAAAAGAGAAGTTCCTTACTATAATTTAAAAATGATTATAGCAATCGGCTATAGAGTAAAATCTAGTGTTGCAACATCATTTAGAAAATGGGCTAATGACGTTATTGAAGAATTCATGAAAAAAGGTTTTGTGCTAGACGACAAGAGATTAGAAGATCCTTCTAAATTTGGTCATGAGTATTTGTAGATTAGCACTTTATATGTAACTAAAATTAAATATTATTATCAAAATAAATGAAGAAAGTCCCTCAAATAATTTGACTAAAATATAGTCATTTTAAATGAAGGACTTTTTGTTAATATAGCAATAAGTAAAAAAGTAGTTGAATAACATCTATGATTGACTTTTAATAAAATCTTATTGATTAACTTTTGATTAGTTCCCAAAGGGTAT
>JAFPIE010000120.1 GCA_017388605.1 Acholeplasmatales bacterium
ATCAACAGATATACAAAGCCTGTACGTGCTATGAAAATGTCTGATGACGATGAGCTTGTTGGTGTAGATATTATTGATGACCCACTAGAGATTATGGTATTCACAAAGTATTGTGAGGCCTTAAGATTCCGCTCCACCGATGTAAACCTATATGGTACAAACGCTGGTGGTACTAAGGCAATTAACCTAAAGCCAGGTGATGAGGTTGTCAACTGTATTTATTGTAATAAGAATGATGATTTCCTATTATTAACAAGTAGAAATACCATTAAGAGATTAAAGGTTACGGATGTATTATTAACGAGAAGAGCAAGATCGGGTAGTGCTCAAATCAAGAGATTAAAATCAAACCCTTATATCCTACTCGATGCAATGAAGATGACACCAAATCAATATAAAGAAAACCTTCCTGTCATCTTAATTTATAAAAATGGTAATGATACCATTGATGCGTTTAGCTTAAAATATAATGTATCGGATGCTGGTAAGACCATTCAAAGTGAAAACCCTGAATTCAAGGAATTAATTCGCTTCATGCTACCAAAGCCAGAAAAGCCAGACGCAAAGGTTTCTCATGATTATTTACAAGAAGATACAATCTTCTCCCCAAATATGCAAGCAGAAAACCCTCAATCCATCATCTATGATGATGAAGAGGATAAATCCTTAAAGGCATCTAAGCAATCGAATCAGGATTTATTAAATGACCTAGATGCGATTTTAGCACATCATGGAAATAAAACAAATGATTCCTATCAACCAAACTTAGATTCTAAGGACAATGAAAAGAACAAGGATATTAAATTCAAAAAAATATCCTTATTCGATGATGATGATCTAAATTAACACCTAAAATCCTTATCCAACACGGGTAAGGATTTTTTTTCAATTATTTTTCCATTTCTATAGATTATCTAGAAATAATTATATAAATATTTCATAAAATTATAATTTTATGGTAAAATAAACAAAAAAGAAGGATTTTAAATTATTAAATAAAAGGAGGTTATGGCTTATGAATCAACAATTGATTTCATTTCTAATCCATTGGCTACCAACCTTGATATTCTTAGGAATGCTAGGTATTGCCATATTATTTGGCTTATGGCGTGGTATGCGTAAAAGTATAATTCTTGCGATTCAAGCGGGAGTACTATTCATAATCCTATTAATCGTATATTTATCTATTGCAGGAGCTGCATCTACAGATACAGGGCTTTTCAACCTCGTCTCGCAATTTGCGGGTAAAGGAACCATTCAAAGAGCCTTAGGCGTATCGGAATCCTGTCAAAGCTTTAAGGAATGCTTCATTGAATTTATTCCTAAGCAGATGCCTGAAAATGAAGGCTTAGCCTTAATTGTTCAAGATAATGGACAATATCTTGCAACCCTTGCTGAAATGGCAGTAAGAATTGTTGTTGCCCTAGCCTTAGGTATCATCTATATCCTAGGTGTATTTGTTCTTTATTTGGTATATTTAATTTTCTATCCTCAAAGAAGATATGAAAGACATCTAGAAAGAGATTATTACCAAAATATAAAGAATAAGGAACTACAAGAAAAAAGAGCTAAGAAAAAGGAAGAAAAGAAGCGTAAAAAGGAAGAAGCTAAGGCTTCTATCATAAACGAAGAAGAAAAACTTGAAGACCCAGGCATGAATTTAGATGCCTTAAATGATGAAATTCATTCCGATGAAGAAATACAAATCGATAATCTTGAAGGAATTAGTGATGAACCATTAGATGGAGATGCCTTAAATGATATTGATTTAAATGAAATCTCTATAGAGGATGATGAGGAAAAAGAGGAAGTAGAAAAGAAGGAACCTCCAAAGCCTATTTCCTTTGATGAAGAGGAAAAGGAAGAACCTCATAAGCCATTTGTTTATAAGAAAAGAAGACTATTTGGTGCTTTAATTGGTGGAGTAAGAGCCTTAATTTCAGGCTTAATCTTCCTATCCTTCGTTGGAGGATTCTTCTATATTCTAGCTGGAGGACCTGGAGATGATGTTACTCCAGTTGAGCTAGATTGGCAGGATAATACCTATAATTTAGCTTATGGTGCATATAAGGATATTGAAACCTATGGTTCTACAGGTATTTTTAAGGTATTAAATGCATTTAAGGGTACAGACAATGCCCCACTATATTTATTTGCTGCAGACTTAGTTTACCAAGGTGGACTAAAGGATGAGGCCCAAAATGTTAATGAAAATGTATATTTAAGAAAAGAAATATCCGCCTATACAAAATTTGCACGTGATACATTCAATTTATTACTTTCCTATGGTGGAGAAGAAATAAGAGATGCTGTTTTAAAGAGTAAAACAGAACAAGTCGATATGATGGATACCATTATATCTGTAATGCTAATGGAGGGATTCCAAAGGGATTTCAATTTATTAATTGATAATTTTGAAGAAACAACCTATTTCTTAAATCTATCCTTCTCCTTAATTTCTTCCTTTGTAAATCATATTGATAAGCTAAATCTTGAGGAATCTATGGGAACGGATGCCCTATCCTTAATCCAATTATTATTCAAAAAGGGTTATTTAGCGGATCAAATTCCTTATGAGAAATATGTTAAGGATAATAACTTACAAAATGAGCTTGAAAGCTATTATATCTCTCCAAATTTAGTCATCTCAAAGGATAATACGAAAACCATCGTGAATATGCTATTTGGCTTCCTATCGGTACAGCATGCTAAGGAAGAAGACCAAGTGAAGATGGTATTAGATATTATCGAAAATGTAATGCCATATATAACCGATTTTTCCTTCTTCCAGGAGGAGAATTCCGATAATGTTTCTATGGTACTTGCAAGATTATACCAATTCGTTCAAAATACATATTTTAAGCAAGCTGCAGAGGCTACCTTAGCTTCTTATTATACAAGTACTACTCCAGTAGAAAATCCATATAAGAGTTCAAAATATGCAAATGTAAAATGGGTATCTGAAATTAAGAGCTTAGTCAATTCCTTAGAGGATATCGTCGTATTATACAATCATGCATACAAAAAAGATAATTCTATATTAGATAATATCTTTAATATCTTTAATACCTCAAGAGTAGACTATCAAGAGGATATAAAGAGATATGAGGATATTAAAAATAATGTAGGTAATTCCTTCCTACTTGGCGATATCTTAGGTGGTGAATATGGTACTAAGCTTATTCAAGGTGGCTTCAAGCAAATGCTACCAAACCTAGAGCTTCCTGAAATTCATTACGCCAATGTAATGAATAGTGATGGTACAGTAAAGGAATATGGTGAATTCTATTATTTACTATGTGCTCTACAATCCTTCGGTGAAAACCAAAGTAATCTAGATTTAATTAGTGATTTACAAAATGGATTTGAAGGAGATAAGGATTCTATCTTTGATTTAATTGACAGGCTAGCTGGTTCCTTATTTATGAAGGATTCTACCAACAATTCTGTAATTGATCATGTATTATCCTCTACTCTATTTACAGCAGTATTTAGTGAATTCCTATTATCTAGCAATTCGAATGAAAACTTTAGTATATACATTGATGAATCCATACTTGTCGTTAAGGATGGAAATGTAACAAGAATCATAGAGAGTGATGATTTATATACCTTCTTTGAAAAGATTAGAGGCTTAATTAGTGTATTAAGAAATATTGTAGATGATTCCAATACAAATGAATTAGTTGAAACTTTATTATGTGAGGAGGTCTATAATACATTAGATTCCTTAATTATTGAGGGTACTCTATCTAAGCTACTTGTTGACCATGTCAGTGGTGATTTTGTAAAGCTTCCAAAGGAATTAAGAGATGGAACAGGATATATTTCTAGGGATGGAAATAAATCTGAGCTTAAGAATTTAATTGGCTTATTTGAGGTTGCATCCTTCAAAATATCTAAGCTACTTGATGAGCTAGATCAATTAAATTCCATCATCGATATGCTAAAGGGCATAACAGAAGAGGATTACAATAAGATTTTAGAATCTAAAATTGTATATTATTCCTTATCGAATTACCTATTAACCCATAAGGATGGCTTCTTAGGTGATGCTGACTTAATCATTCCAAATATTACTAAAGATAGCTTACCTGAGGAAATTGATATTCAAGAGGCTATCAAAAAGAGTGAAATTATAGATTTCTTAACTAAGGCATGTACAATCCTTCCTAATGATATGAATTCTATCGATATGGGTTCTTTAGTAAATTCCATCGTAGATGATGCTAGTATTACAGATAATGTCATTTTATCTGCAACAATTACCAATATGATGGTCAATGTAGATACAATTCATAATTCCATCGATGGAATCATTATTATCCCATCTGCCTATGAGCAAGAAGCACAAAGAAGCAAGCTTGATAACTTCACTAAGGATAATATATGGTACCCTGAGCAAAAGAGGCTAATGCGAAGCATTGGTGCCTTATTAGCTGATGTTACCGATTCCTCAAGTAATAGAGTAACCATCACAGACCCTAATATTAGTGATTATATCTTTGATTCCTTCAAGAATCTAAATGAGGATTACGAGGATTCAACTAAGCTTAATGTAGCTTATGAATCAGCGATCATGCAAGCAACAATCTCCAAGAGAATTGATGATTTAGATTTCTTATCGAATGAAAAGAAGGTATGCCTAAAGAATGATACGATTTATAAAGAAGAGGAACTAGAATCCTTAGTTGATTTAATTAATCTATTTAGTCTTGATTTAAAGAACACAGATGTCCTATCTAGTGCTATGAACCAAGAAACTGTATTAAAGCTTTTAAATCCATATAAGGATAAATATAATGTCGTTCATGATTATACAAATCTACATCATCAATACGAAAATAAGATTACAGGATTAATCTTAACAGAGGGTATTGAGGATGCAACAACGATTCCTACTGATGCTTATGTTTCAGGTGAATTATATATTACTGAACTTGAAGCAGAGGCATTAATTGAATGTCTATCCCCATCTAAGCTTAACTTAGATTTAAATAGCTTCCAATTTGATGGTGATTCGATTAGTGTTGCAACACTAAGGAAGTGTATGTATCAAATGGATGGTGATGATTTTGTATTAGATACAGATGATAATCCAACATTAATTTCTAAGATATTACTTCAAAATTTCTCAGATCAATTACTATCCTATGATTATTTAGATGTACCGATTCAAGATTATGATACTACCGTTCAAAGAATTAAGAGTACCTCAGCATATTATTTCTTAAGCTCTATTGAATCCTTAGATCCTAATTTCAATTTAAGTCAAACCATCAGTGATGTTGTATTACCTGATGCAACAGACGATGAATTAATGAAGCCAATCAGATTAAGCTCCATCTTTAGAGCATCTATTTCTAAGAATGTTGTCATTTCTGTTGACTCTGTTGATATGGCACCTATTGTATCTATAGACTATGCAAGTATGGCTAGAAATTATAACGATACAAAGGATGTAACCATTCTTTCCTCAGATGAAACAATCAATACATTCAAGGCAATAGAAACAATTAATCCATCTGGTACATTATCTGATATTAATATATCTTTAGAGGCTATTGCAGCATACGATATCAGTATAAAGAATACTGTTCTTGCATCAAATCTAATTTCTGCAAGAATATCTGAAACTATACTTGCTCGTCCTGCTCCATCAGACTATACAACTCGTACAACCATAAGAGGTACCTATAGAGCTATAGAGAATGTAGAAGCGATCAATATTCATTCATCTACAAGCATCCCTGTATATCCATTATTAGATGTTGGTCAGATTGAAGATTACTTAGATGCAATTACACCTACCCATGAGATTTCATCGATTGAGGTATTAGGTGCGAATATGGTAACTGCTGGTTCAACAACAACCTATACGGTAAAGGTAAATCCAATTGATACCCTAGGTAACAAGAATGTTACATGGTCTATTGTATCTGGTAATTCCTTAGCTACAATTGATGCTTCAACAGGTCAATTGACCGCAAACGCAACAGGTACAATCATTATTCGTGCTACATCACAAGATTCCAATTATAGTGATGTATATGGTGAATTAGAGGTACAAATTGTATAATTCCAACAAAGAGCCATCCTTTTCGGATGGCTTTTTCTTACATATATAAAAAATTAAATTTCATAAATGATAGAATATCATAGAGATATTTAAACAATTTATATAAAATATGGCACTTTTTTACAAAAAGTTTCAAATACCACTATATTTTTGAAGAGAATTTTGATACAATACAAAAGGTATAAAAATATATAGGAGAAAAGTAACATGATTAAAGTAAATGATTTAAAGAATGGTGTTGTAATTGAATACGATGGCAAGCTTATGCAGATTATTGAATTCATGCATGTATTACAGAACAAGGTTGCCTATGTACGTGTAAAGATGAAGGATTTAAGAACTGGTGCAGTACTTGAAACAGCATTAAAGGGTTCTGATTCCGCATTCAAGAGAGCATTCATTGACAAGAAGGCTATGCAATATATTTATGCAGATGGTGCTTCATATGTATTCATGGATCAAGAAACTTATGAGCAAATTGAAATTCCTGCTGAAAGACTTGAATGGGAAAAGAATTTCTTAAAGGAAGGTATGGAAGTTCAGGTACAGTTCTATGGCTCTGAAATTTTAAATATCGTATTACCTGATAAGGTAACCGTAGCAGTAACTACTGAGCCTGCAGTTGCAGGAAATACTAAGACAAACTCTTTAAAGGATGCATTCTTAGAGAGTGGCTTCTTAGTAAAGGTACCTATGTTCATCGAAAATGGTGAGGAAATTATCGTTTCTACACTTAATGGTGAATACGTATCTCGTGCAAAGTAATAATTTCTTTTAAACGATGCTTGGCATCGTTTTTTCTTTTTTATTAAACAATATATATCAATATGTCTTAAAAAGTTGTACTTTAAATAATATTATTGTATAATATATTTAATTTTTAGAAATAATAACTATGTTTTTGAAAATAGAATACTAAAAGGAGACATATAGTATGAGTAAGAAAAAGCTTTGGATTATAATAGGAAGCTCCATAGCCGCTTTAGTTATAGTTGCTGTTACACTAATCTTAGTGTTTACCTTAGGCAACAAGGGGAAAACGGAAGATGGCTATTTAGATTCTGCAAGATCCATTAAGGTAGTTGAAATTGAAGGTAGTGCTACCCTAGAGGATCAAGATGAAAGCATTCAATGCTTCAAAGGAATGAATCTATATAGTGGAGATAAAGTAACGGTAAATCAAGATTCTGTACTTGTCATAAGATTTGATGAGGATAAATATGTATACTTAGGAGAAAATACGAAAATCAATATCAAATCTGAGGGTAAGGATAGATATAAAACCAACGTCTTTGTAGAAGAAGGTATCGTACTTGCTGAAATTCAAAATAAGCTACATGAGGATGAGGAATTCTTCCTATCCTCAAATAACTCCGTAATGGCAGTAAGAGGTACAGTCTTTGGCTTAAGTGTTATAAGAGGCGAAAATGAAATCATAGAAACCTATTCTGTATATAAGGGAGTTACAGAATTAGTTGTATTCGATAAAAAGGATGGAGCTCTCATTAAGGGTAAGATGAGTGATATTTCCGATTCTAAGATTGAAATTAAGGTACCAAATAATGAAGTAATCCCTGAAGAGGAATTTAATAACCTAACAAAGGATTGGTTAACAGAGGTACAAGAAAAATTTGAAAATCCTGAGGATGCAAATGACCAGCTAAACGAAGTTGAAATTGTTGTGGGTAAGCCATCTAAGGAGGATTATTCTGGCGTAATTGATGTCATTAGTCCAGAGGCAAATGTAACCTATTCCTCCATTATCTATAATGCAGAAGGCTATTTTGGAGGATATGATGGAAATAATCATAAGATTAATATCACTGTAGAAAATCCTAATGCGAAAATAACCTATAAGGGTGAAAATGATACCGAATACAAGGATGTTAATGATTATGAATTTAAGGCACCAGGTTCCTATAGAGTATATTATAGAATCGAATGTGAAGGCTTTGAGGTAAAGGAAGACTTTGAGGTTATCTATATTTCAAAGGCCAATCTAAATGTAGAATATACATCAAATTTCGTAAGCCCTAATGTACTAATTGAGGGTATGAGCGTAGAAGATGCAATGGATGGAATCCATTTAAATGATTATATTACTATAAATGGTGCAGAAGCTGATGCTGAAATCTTAAAGAATTCTACATTTACCTACGAGGGTATTCTAAATGAGAATGTAGATACCTATAAGGTATATATCAATTTACCAAATGAGGTAAAGGATTATTATAATGAGGCTCATATTGATTTAAGCCTACAAGCAGAAAAGCTAGTATTAAATAGTACCGAGCATATTCTAAATACCCAAGGAATACCAGAGCTTACGATTGGTAATGCAAGCTTAAATAAGTATAATGGTATTTTAGTTTCAGATTTAATGGCTGAAGCCTACTTTACTGCAGGTGGTCATGATATAGAATATACTACAGTAAATTATATCTATAATTATAAAACAGAAGGCTACTATGAGCTTAAGAATGGATTAAATACCATTGATCTTAAAATGAAGTTGAATAATCATATTGTAAATACAAGTGTATTTTTCTATTTCTTTGATCAAAGATATCAGGGTGAATTAAATATTAATATAGACCCTGCTATCGTAGAAGAATTATCCAATAATATGTATTGGTTTAAGACAGATGATTTAGTCAATGCAGAAAATGATATTACCATTGGTGGATCCTACCTACTTGAAAAATTAGGTTTAATGGATTGTTATATCAATTTACCAACGGATTATTTAGATGATAATTCCAATAATTATACACAAAATAATAGCTTTAGCTTCCCTAAGGATCAATTTACAACCATCGATTTTGTTTTAATGCCTACAGAAGAAAGAAAGGGTGCAAGCTTATCCATAAATGTTTATTTCTCACAAACTGAACCAACTGGATATCCATCCTATACAATTTCGAATTTGAGCTTTAAGCCTAATCAGAATATTAATTTTATTGTATCTACTGATCCTGTTGCCTATTCCTTAGATGGAATTAATTATAGTTCATCCCTATCGATTCCAAATACAGGCAAATACTATGTTTATTATAGGGTTGGAGATTCCTTAATCGTAGAGGGTAAGGAATATGTATCTATTCAAAATAGTACAATCGATTGTGATAATTTTGATTTAATTTCAAATGAAATCTATGTATTAACCGATGAGGTACATAAATATAGTATGATGGTATCCAATGGTGAGGGTGAAATACTAGCAAAGGTTGAATCCTCCGATGGCTCTATCATGTCACCATTTAAGGATATTTATGAAATTTATACAAACATATTAAAGAATAGTACCTATTACGATAGTACCTCACAAGAGGAAATCAATTGTTTAGTTAGCGTATCTGAATTTGATCCACAAAATCCAGATTTTAGCTATTCCATTGTTGCAGAGGGCTATGATGTTATAGCCAATACCATTCATTTCATAGAGGCCCCAATTACAGGCCTTGTTCAGAGTGGTAAATATGGTTCAGGCTCTACCATTTCAAATCCACAGGATATAACCATAAGCTTACAAGATATGGATGAGGTATATGCATCAACACCATCCATTTCAAGAGAAAATGAATTCATTTCCTATTCCATCATCTATTCTATTGATGAAGGAAAGACTTGGAGTCTAGAAGAACCAGTTTTCACAGCTGTTGGAGAATATAAGATTTATTCTATCTATACCTATACCGTAAGTGGAAGCGGAAATGAAAATGTATTTATTGCAATTCAAAATATAAATGTTGTTGAATAAGGAGGATATCGAAATGAAAAAGAATAAATTATTATTTGGCATAGGCATGATTTCTATCATTCTACTATCCTCTTGTGGTGAAACATTTACAAAGAATAGAGGACAGGAGGAAACATTCCCAGAGGTTTCCATTCCTGATGTCTTAAGACCTACAGAGGGAAGTCAAGATAAGGATAGCATCACCTATACGGTTAAGCATGCTTTAGAGATGGAAAATGGTGAATACCAAACGGTATGTGTTGAAACCCTAAGCTCTAAAAAGGGTGAAAAGACAAACGCATCTCCTAAAGCCTATAATGGCTATAAGGCAGAAGAATTTAGTCAAGTTGATGTAGAAGCTGATGGTTCAACAGTAGTTACCATCAAATACAAAATGCAAAAATATTCGATTACTCTTACGGGTAATCAATTTGAAGGAAGCTTAGCCGGTAGTGGTGAATATTCCATCGTAGATGGTGCAGCAGTCTTAACCGCAAAGCCATATATCGGATATTCCTTCTTGGGCTGGTATAGTGATGATACCTTACTTTCAAATAAGCCAACCTATAGCCTAACACTTTCAAGCGATATGAATATTAAGGGCTTATTTAAGATTAAGGATGAATTTAAGAATTATGAAATAGAAACGAATGAATCTAGCTGTACAATTCTAAAGCAATTAGATGATAAGGAAAGAGTCGTTTCTATTCCTGAGGGTGTAACAGGCATTGCCTATAATGCCTTCAATAGCTATTGCTTAAGAATTTTAACTCTTCCAAAATCCTTAAAAAGAATTGAATCTCAAGCCTTCTATACCCCATCATTAGTCAAAATTACCATCAATTCGGATTGTATCTTCTATGATGGTGCATTCGATAGTGTATATCCAATAGAGGTATATGATCTATCGGAAAATGGACATAATGAATATTTTATGACCTATGCGGATCTTCATAGATCTCTTGAGGATGAAAGCCGCTTTGAAATTGATCAAGATGGCTTTATTTGGGGATTAATTGAAGATTATACTCATCAAAATACCCTAAGGCTATTTGGTAGAGTAGAAGAGAATAGCTATGAAATTGTATTCCCTAAATCACATACGATGAATGGAATAACCTATAATGAATATACCATTTATTCCTATGCCTTCTATAAGGATAAGGTTAAGGTTGTAACACTAAATGATTCTATAACAAGCATAGATAATTACGCCTTTGGCGAATGCTCTAATTTAGTTGAATTATTTAATTTCTCTGATATTAATATAACCATAGATCCACCATCCTATGATAATGGATCCATCAATAGAAATTTAAAAATAATCCATCTTGATGAGGATGAGGAAGGATTAATTCAAAGCTATGGTGATTTCGATTATTATTTAAAGGATAAAGATGGCATAACATATGCCGTTATTGTAAATTGTTGCAATATAGAGGAGAATTTTACCATAAATGCGATTGGAAATTATCCTACCCTAATTGGTGAAAATGCATTTAAGGGCAATACAAAGATAAAATCTCTTACTCTAGGAGATAATATTATTGGAATTGAAAAGGATGCCTTCTATGATTGTACAAGCCTAGAAGCCCTAGATGCAAAGGATGTAAAATATATTGATGAAAATGCCTTCTGTTATTCTGGAGTGAAAAAGGTAAATTTACCAAAATGTGAAATCATTGGTCCAAGCGCCTTTAATCGCTGTAATGTATTAAACGAGGTTAACGCTCCACAAGTTAAAGAAATCGGAAGCTATGCCTTCTATAATGCTTTTGCATTATATCAATTTACATTACCAAAAACTTTAGAGGAAATTGAAGATAATGCCTTTGGTAATTGTAATAATTTAATTGAATTAATTAATTTATCCAATTTAGATTTATCGAATACATCAGCAAATGGCTATATTTCAGCGAATGCATTAAATATCATTTTTGATGAAAAGGATTCTAAAATTAGTAATACAAATGGCTTTATTACCTATAAGGATACAGAGGATACAATACTATTAAGCTATGATGGAGATAGTAAGGATATCGTTATCCCATCGAATATTACTATTATCTATCCATATGCATTTACAGCTTTAGAGCTTGATTCCTTAAAAATAGGTGAAAACGTAGAAGAGCTAAATAAAAATTCTCTATATCTTTCAAAGATTCAAGAGCTTTCCATCTATTTAACGGATGATAAAGCAAGTAGCATAGAAAAATTGAAATATCTATTCAAGGAATATCTTTATGATGAATATGCTTTAGATACCATAATTGTAGATGGTACAATTGCAAATATTCCAGAAGATTTCTTCTATTGGCTTAATGTAAAAACCTTCGTTTTACCATCTACTATTGAATCTACATCCAATGATTCTTTCAATGTTAGTGACGTAGAAAAGGTATATTTTAACGGAGATTATGATAGATGGAATAATATTTCCTTCCCAAGCTACAATAGTTTCTTCCAAAATGAGGATGCTCCAATAATCTATTTTAAGGACGAAAATGGAACGGTTACCTTCAAGGAAAATACCTATGTTCCTTTTGAGGTATTATATATTCCTGATGGTGTAACTTCTATTGATGATTACAAATATCAATATTACACAGTAAAGGAAGTCATCATTCCAGAGGGAGTAACAGAAATTGGTGAAAGAGCATTCCAATACTGCAAGAATCTAGAAAAGATTACTCTTCCTAGCACACTTGAAACGATTGACTATGGCGCTTTTGAAAATTGTTCAAAGCTATCTAATGTCACATTACCAAATGGGCTTCTAAATCTTGGTTATGCTGCATTTATAAATACAGGAATAACATCCATTACTATTCCAAGCTCAGTAAATAATATAAATGGTTGCACCTTTGAAAATTGTAGAAATCTTTTATCTGTAACCTATAATACAAACGCGGACATTGAATCTTCTATGTTTTCAGGATGTAGTGTACTTCAAAGCGTAAAGATTACAGGAGAGCCAGAAGAAATTGGTTCAGATGCATTTAGGGATTGTAAATCTCTTAAGAAGATCACTCTTCCAAATTCAATTACCTATATTGACGATAATGCATTCAATAATTCTGGTATTAAATCCATCGATTTAAGTGAGCTTTCCCTTTCATCTATTGAATCTAGTACCTTCCAAAATTGTAAATATTTAACAAATATTACTTTACCAACGACAATTACAAGTATTGGTAAGAGTGCATTTGCATATACAGGTATAAAGGAATTTACCATAAGTAGTAATATTGATTCTATAGCCGATAATCTATTTGAAGGCTGTATGTATTTAGAGACGATTACCCTAGAAAATGGCGTTACAACCATTTCTGATAAGGCCTTCTTAAACTGTAGAAGCCTAAGAACTCTAAATCTACCTGAATCTCTTAATGAAATTGGCTTCCAATCCTTCATGGGCTGTACTTCCTTAAATGATATTACCTTGCCAGAGGGATTAACAATATTAGATAATAATGCCTTTGATGGATGTCAATCCTTAAAGAAGATTACTCTTCCAAATACATTAACCTCTATTGGTGCTTATGTATTTAAGGATTGTCCAAGAATAGAATATAATACCTACATGGATGGAAATTATTTAGGTGATGATACAAATCCATATAGATATTTCATCGAAGATACAAAGGAAGAAGATGAATTTACACTTCATGCAGATTGTAAAATTATTGCAAGAAGTCCATTTAATATGTCTAATGTATCTAAGGTTACGATTCCAAATGGAGTTTTAACACTACCAAAAGGATTATTCATTGGCGCATATAATTTAGCTGATGTAACTATTCCATTCGTAGGAGATAATGAATCAAATAACACATTCTCCTATTTCTATGATGGTACATTATCTAGAATTCCAACATGCTTAACTAAGATTACTATAACTAGTGGAAATACCATTCAGCAAAGTGCCTTTAGTGGATGTTCAACCATTAAAACCATTGTATTACCAGAAAGTATTACTACAATTGGTAATTATGCATTCCAAAATTCAGGAATTGAATCTATAAATATTGGTAAAAATATACTAACGATAGGTTCAAGTGCATTCTCTGGCTGTACAAATCTTATATCTATAGATTTATCGAATATGGATATGAATACTACAGGTTCATCCTTAGGTGCTAATATCTTTAATGGTGCAACAATGCTTAAGGAGGTATTGCTTCCTAAAAACATTAAGTCTATTCCACAGTATATGTTCATGGGCTGTGTAAAATTACAGGAATTTACAATTCCAGATACCGTAACTACCATAGAAAATTCTTCATTTAGTGGATGCTCAAGCCTTGAAAGTGTTCAGGTTTTAGGTAATCTAACAAGCATTGGTGAATCAGCATTCTACGAATGTAAATTACTAGAAGAATTTACCCTACCAAGTACCTTAAGTTCTATTGGAACTTACGCATTCTATAACACAGGACTTAAGGATATTACCATTCCATCAGGAATGACAGAAATCAAGAGCAATGCCTTCTTTGGCTGTACAAGATTATATAATGTATGTAATCTATCTAACTTAGACATTAAGGCTGGTCAAACCACATATGGTTACGTAGGCTATTATGCAAAATCCATTCATACAAACATTAACGATAAGGCTTATTTAGTTAAAAATGGTGATTTTGAATTCCTTATTGATAAGGGAACTGTTTATTTAATGAATTATCTAGGAGATAAGAATACAAAGAAGGATTTAACTCTTCC
>JAFPIE010000121.1 GCA_017388605.1 Acholeplasmatales bacterium
AACCTTGTATGAAGCTAATATACAAAGTGATAATGGATTCTTTTCAATATCATTGAATCTCTTATTATAGAAATTAGCTTCATATTTACTTCCTAATAAATTATGAAGTGTATAATGTACATCTATTGCTGAAATAACATAATCAGCTTTAACAAATTCACCATTATCTAAATAAACACCATTAGCACAATCATTCTCTACACTTATTTTATTAACAGAAGTGTTTAAAACTAAATTACCACCAACACTTCTAAATCTATCTGCGATTCTTAGTGCTAGCTTTAGTGATCCACCCTCTGGCATACCAGCATCATTTTGAGATAATGCTTGCATTATATATAAAAGTGAATGTAGATTATAATTTTCATATAATGCTTTTTTGAATGTTTTTTCTAATAATTTAGATTTACATTTTTCAGCAAATTCCTTAACTGTAATATGTGTATATTTTAAATATGGTAGAAGCATTGGCAGCATCTTCATACCTATCTTTGTATAATCCCATGGATTCATTACATCCATTGGCTTTTCAACTGGTATAGTTACATGCTGGTAATGCTTAATAGCTCTAATGAATTCGTTAATTACCTTTTTATCATCAGGTCCTATTCTTAATAATTCCTGCTTTAGCTTTTTTAAATCAGAATAGAATGTTACTATTTCACCATCGATGTCATATTTATTAAAATAATCAGTAACAAATATTTTAGTATTTTCATCAAAAGCACCTATATGCTTCCATACAGGGAATAGCTGCTTCTTAGGATTTACACCTACAATCCAGTGTAGGCATCCATCGATAAAAGCACCATCTCTAGTCCAGCCTGTGCATTGTCCACCAGGAATAGTATGTTTCTCATATATTGTTACGTCAAAACCATTTTCTTGTGCATAGATTCCAGCTGTCATTCCTGAAATACCAGCACCTATAATAATTACTTTTTTCTTTTCCATAACATTCCCATCTCTTTGTTATATATAAAGTATATCACAAAAAATTATTATTTATATATAAAATAATATCTAGTATAGATTGCCCTAAATCTTATGTTTTGGTATAATATTTTTGTTGTAAGAGGGAATTATGAAAAAGGTTATTATAATTGGCGGTGGATTATCCGGTTTATCTGCTGGTATATATGCACTTAAGCACGGATTTAAGGTAACTATAATTGAAAAGAATGACGAGATTGGCGGACTTTGTACTACATGGTATATGAATGATACTATGATAGATGGCTGTGTTCATTGGATTACAGGATCATCTAGAGGTAATATGATGCCGATTTATAAAGAGGTTGGTATCTTAGATAATGTTAAATTATATAAGCCACCATTCTTTTATAAGTTCTTATATAAGGATATTGAAATAGAAGTATCTAGAGATATATCTGATTTAAAGGAGCAATTATTTAAGTATGTAACTAATTCAGATGATGAAGCTGGATTAAAGCAATTCTTCAAGCTATTAAAAAGATTTAAGAATGTTCCATTCCATACTGGTAAGCCTGTAAGCTGTATGAAAAAGACAGAGGTAATGGGCTATATTAAAAGCGTTGCTGGTATAGCATTTGCTTGGAATAAAACAATTAAGACATCAATTTTAGATTTTGCTAATTCATTTAGCTCAGATATATTGAAGCATTTCTTTTTATCATTTATGCCTTCATATTATTCATTAACATATTTAATTGGTATATTCTCACAATTTGTATCTGATAATGCTGATACTATTTATTGTAGAAGCTTAGATTTATCATTAAATATGAAGAAGAAGTTCTTAGAATTAGGTGGACATCTAATATTGAATGAAGAAATAACTAAATTAAATTTTGAGGATAATAAAATATCATCTGTTGAATCTAAAAATA
>JAFPIE010000122.1 GCA_017388605.1 Acholeplasmatales bacterium
AGAGATTAAAGAAGAAATTAAGGAATCTAAGGTATCCTTACCGTATATGGAATATGTTGGAAGTGTGTTTGGTACATATTTAATATTCCAAAATGGGGAAGGAATGTATTTAATGGATCAGCATGCTGCGGCAGAGCGTATCAATTATGAAAAGTATTATCAAATCTTAGGTAATCCAAATCAGCCAACAACCGATCTTTTAGTTCCTGTATCTATTTCATTTACCAAAAGTGAGGTATTATTTGTTGAATCGAATATGGAGGCATTCAACAAAATTGGCTTTACCTTAGAGCCAATTGGTGAGCTTGATTATATTATTAGAAGAGTTCCTATTTGGGCTAAGATTGATAATTTAGATGCAATTATTTATGATATTTTATCTAAGATGATTGAGGGGAATAAGGTAGATGTTATCTACTTTAGAGACCATATTGCAAAAATGATTGCATGCAAGGCATCCATTAAGGCAAATCATCAAATCTCCAAGAATGAGGTAGATTATTTGGTTTCTCATTTAAATGAATGCAAGAATCCATATACCTGCCCTCATGGAAGACCTACGATTATTCGCTTTTCAGCTAAGGAGCTTGAAGAGATGTTTGAAAGGATTCAAAAATAATGAAGAAGGTATTAGTAGTTGTAGGCCCTACGGCTGTTGGAAAAACCAAAATATCTATAGAGCTTGCAAAGCATTATGGAATTGATATTATTTCTGGAGATTCTGTTGCTATCTATAAAAGATTAGATATAGGCTCTGCAAAGCCTACAATAGAGGAAATGGATGGTGTTAAGCACTATCTAATTGATATATTAGACCCACAAGAAGAATACAGTGCTTGTGATTTTCAAAAGCAAGCAAGAAGTATTATGGATACAAAGGATTTATCCTTAATCTGTGGAGGTACAGGATTATATATTCAATGTACCCTATTCAATTATGAATTTAAATCAGGTAAAAGAGATTTTGATTTTGAAAAACAATTCATAAACCTATCTAATGAAGAATTATATAATTTATTATTATCTAAAGATCCGAATATTGATAAATCCAAATTACATCCAAATAATAGAAAAAGAGTCTTAAGAGCCTTAGAGGTTTTAAATGAATTAAATCATTCTATTCATGATTTTAATCATAAAAATGAAAAGCTCTATGATTATTTTATTGTATACCTATCCTTAGATAGAGATGTATTATACGATAGAATAAATAAAAGAGTAGATATGATGTTTGATATGGGGTTAGAAAAAGAAGTACATGATTTGTATTTAGATGGAATATATCCACACGCTATAGGATATCAAGAATTCTTACCATATTTTGAAAATGAGGTTTCATTAGAAACTGTTAAGGAAGAAATTAAAAAGAATACAAGACATTTAGCTAAAAGACAGGAAACTTGGTTTAGAAATCAAATGGATAGTCATTTTTATAAGGTTGATTTAGCAAATATGAATAATACAATCAATCAAATAATTAAAGATATTGACTTATGGAGGGTAAAATGAAGCTATATTTAATTGGAATGATGGGCTCAGGTAAAACTACCCTTGGTAAGGCACTTGCAGATAAGTTAAATTATCAATTTATTGATATGGATGTTTATATTGAAAATGAAGTTAAAATGTCTATC
>JAFPIE010000123.1 GCA_017388605.1 Acholeplasmatales bacterium
GGACATAGGATTAATGATGCGAATGATTTATTATTTTATAATAATGAATTGACATGGATTAATGGTAAAAGAATAAATAATCCAAATACCCATGGTACAGGCTGTACTCTATCTAGTGCTATCGCATCCAATTTAGCTAAGGATTATGATATGGTATCTGCAATCAAGCGTTCGAAATATTATTTGTCAAAATGTCTTATGCAAATGCTAGATTTAGGTGCAGGTAGCGGTCCAATGGACCATGGATGGAATTTTAAGGAGATAGAAATAAAATGATTGATTACATGACACAAATTATTAATGATTCCCTTCCTATTTGGGATGAATGTATCAAAACACCTTTTATTCAAGGATTAATTAAGGGTGATTTAACAGAGGAGCAAATTACAAAATATATTGTAGAGGATACAAGATATTTATTAAATTATGCAAAATGCTATGCCTATTTAATTACAAAATGTAATACACTTGAAGAAATCAGAATGTATTATGATATCCTATCCTTTGTTAAGGAGGGTGAAACCTCTGTAAGAAGAGCCTTTTTAGCTAAGCGTGTATTAAAGGATTATGATGTTGAAACATCGATTCCTGATATAGAAAATCAAATTTATATCGATTCTATGATGCATTGGTCAAGTAATGGGTCCATTGTAGAAGGTACAATGGCTATATTACCTTGTATGCTTTCCTATGGTTATATTTTTAATAAGCTATATAAGGAAAATCCAAATATGCTAGATAATAATCCTTTTAAGGATATATTAGAGGGCTATATTGGTAGTGAAATGGAAGCTTGGTGTAAGGAATGGGCTAATTTTGGAAATGTATTAATGAATACATATCCAAATTCATTTGAAAAATGTAAATCTATTTTTAGATTCTCATCCTTAAGAGAATTAGAATTCTGGCATATGAGTTTCAATAATAAATTAGAATTTAAGAAATAAAAAAAGAAGAATAGGCGTAATGTCTATTCTTCTTGATATTTTATCTTAGGATTTTTAAAATCAAATGGAGTTATTTGATATACATAATAGTTTAACCAGTTATAATAAAGGATATTTGCAGTAGATCTCCATAGGACATCTACATCTGTTTTATCCTCATTGAAATAATTTAGTGGCTCGTGAATAGGGAGATTCTTAGATAAATCTCTTTCATATTCACTCTTTAGAGTGTATTTATCATATTCTAGATGACCTAAGACAAATACCTGCTTTTTATCTCTAGATCTTAATATGGTAGTTCCACATTCTTTAGATGTACATAGAGGAATTAATTCCTTACAGGATAATAAATCCTCCTCCTTATTATAGGTATGTCTTGATTGTGGTACATAGAAGATATCATCAATACCATTTAATAATACCTCATGAATTACAGCCTTTTTATGCTTATAAACACCAAATAGCTTTTCAGGTAGTGGATATTTTTTAATTCCATAGAAATAATTTAAGGCAGCCTGTGCACCCCAACAAATGAACATTGTTGATGTTACATTTGTTTTGGTGAATTCAAAGATTTCCTTTAATTCATCATAATAATCGACATCGTTAAAATCTAAATGCTCTACAGGAGCTCCTGTAATAATCATTCCATCGAAATTTCTATCCTTAATTTCATCAAATGTCGTATAGAATTTATCTAGGTGAGAAGCACTCGTGTTTTTTGATTCATGGCTCTTAGGTGAAATTAATGTTAAATTTACCTGTAAGGATGAATTGGCAAGTAGTCTACATAATTGTGTTTCTGTTTGAATTTTTGTAGGCATTAAATTCAAAATTAAAATATCAATAGGACGAATGTCCTGAGAGTCTGCACGCTTTTTGGACATGACGAAGATATTCTCATCTTTTAAAATATTATATGCTGGTATATCCTTTGGTATAATAATAGGCATATTGTCATCCCCTTTTGAAAAATTTGATAACATTATAGCACATTTTTATTTATGTTTCTATAAAATTATATTATTTCATAATTTAAAAAAATATGTATAATATTTTTGGTAGTTGGGTAATCGAGCAGAAATGTTAGGAAAGTCCATGCTAGCACAGGCTGTGATGCCTGTAGTGTTTGCGCTGGTTTAATAAATAAGGCCAGGCACCTTATGGTGACGGCGAATCTAGCCTAAGTCTATGATATGGTGATGATTCATAAAGTGCCACAGAAACGATACTTTTGGAAACAAAAGGGTGAAACGTTGGTAAACCCCACAAGCTAGAAACCCAAATTTTGGTAGGGGAGTCTCCAAGGCCGAATAAGAAGGCATGAGGAGGAAGGGAAACCTTAGATAAATGATTACCGCTCTTATGAGTACGGAACATGGCTTATAGACTACTACTTTATTTTAAGGCTCTAGGAGCCTTTTTATTTTTTTGAGAAATAAAATCCAAAGATTAAAAATAAAGAATATCGTTGATTTTCTATATAAATAACACTATAATTGACTCGAAAAGGTAAAAGAGTGACACAAAAATCTTTTATGAATGACCTTCGTGATGGACATGTGTCTTATCCTAGATATTACGATAGTCTTTGCATGTTGGATTTATAGGTATAGTTTCAGTGGATATATGGTGATGATATGAAAAAGATATTTGGTATAATTTGTTTATTGTTCATAATAATTCTTAGTGGTTGTGTGAATGTAATGCGACAACGTGCATATGAGATAGGAAGAACCGAAAAATTTGGTGAAACTGAAATTTTGGTTGAACGTAATACGGAGAGTGAATGCTTTATTATTCATGTTAATAATTTAAAATTTGAAACGAAATTTGAGTTTTTATTAACAATTGATTTTAAGGAAATAGATGGTTTAGAGTTTTATGATGTAACAAAAGGGCAATCTATTTCTTCCATTGAAAACTATACGATGAAAGAAGACTCTATTTATAATATTTCATATAAAAACATTTCAAATGATTATAAGAATGAGATTAAAAGAGATAATTTTCAAATATATTTTTATGGAGAATTATGGGTAATATATAAAGATTTAATGTAATACAATCTTGAAAAGAAAATATGAAGCCTAGATGATGTTATAGAAAATATATAGCAAAGTGACGTTCCCCTAAAGCTTGATTAGAGTAAAATCTAGAAAGACTTAGGGGGATTTTTATATGCTTTAAAGAAAAAGATTTAAAGATGAATTTATCTTTTAAAAAATGAATAATAACGCTTTTGTTTCCTTCTAA
>JAFPIE010000124.1 GCA_017388605.1 Acholeplasmatales bacterium
CAGTTCATAGGACGAAGTACATATGCCTCATCATCAAGCTCCATTGCAGGGAACATATCGTCCTTGTAGTGAGCCCAGTGACCAGAAGTCTTATATAATTCAACATTACCTAAGGATGGAGTCATAACATGCTGATATCCTAAATCATATTCCTTATCCATAATGTAATCCGATAATAATCTTCTTACGATAAATCCATTAGGTAGCCACATAGGAAGTCCTCTACCTACTAAATCATCAAACATGAAGATTTGCATATCACGGCCAAGCTTTCTATGGTCACGCTGCTTTCTATCCTCTAGTACCTCTAAATGATGTGCTAAAGCCTCAGGAGTTGCCCAGCAAGTACCGTAAACTCTAGTTAATACATCATTCTTAGAGTCACCTCTCCAGTATGCACCTGCAACACTTAAAAGCTTAAAATTCTTAATTAAGCCTGTTGACATTACATGAGGTCCACGGCATACATCACTATATTCACCCTGATCATAAATACCAACCATATCATCATCGATGGCATCAATTAATTCTAATTTATACTTATCGCTTGCAAATTTAGCCTTTGCATCTGCCTTAGATAGCATATAATGCTTAATAGGTAAATTTTCCTTAACGATTTTCTGCATTTCCTTTTCAATCTTAGGTAAATCCTCATTTGTAATTGCCTCAGGAATTGCAAAATCATAGTAGAATCCTTCTTCGATTGCAGGACCTACACCAAATCTTGTACCAGGGTATAGACGAGCCATTGCCTGAGCCATTAAATGGGCACAGGAGTGATTGATAACCTCAAATGCTCTTTCATCATCGAAGGTTACTAAATCAAGCTTTCCATCCTCCTCTAAAGGCATCTTTAAATCTACAAGACGACCATTAAATTCTGCAACACAGCATTTCTTTGCAAGGCTTGGGGATAATTCCTTTGCTACCTCAATAATTAGCTTACCCTCTAAAACCTCAAGTACACTTTCATCCTTTAAAGTAATTTTTAACATAATATCTTCCTCCAATAAAAAAATCCTTAAGAATAATTTCTTAAGGACGTATGATCGCGGTACCACCTTAGCTTCCAGATTAAAATAATCTGACACTCAATTCACCTTTAACGCAGGAATACGGAATGACATTTCCTTCATTCATCTCCAAGGTAGTAATATAAAGCTTCTCTTTGGCATTTTCACCAGCTAGCCATCTCTTATAAAGAAAAGTTCCTTTATATCTTGTCCTCTTCATTGATAAAATAATTATACTCGATTGTATTTCCTAAATCAACAGAATTCTTAAAATGTATTTGAAAAAAGAAAATGGAGATTATATAAATCTCCAATTATCTGTTATAAAATGTTGAATCATCCATGTTTAATACTTCTGCTAAGGATGTTAGTCTAGAAAGAATTCTATCCGCCTTAAGCTTTGAGGATGCAGAATCATCAATAGCTAAATGCTTTTTCAAATCATTCGGATTAAGATTTGATGAGAAATAGATAGGCTTCTTTGCCATCATACGGTAATTGATGATAGGACCTAATATTTCATCTCTAAGCCATGGTGTCATATTTTCACTACCTAAATCATCAAGCATTAATACCTCAATATCCTTAAGCATATTGATTAGCTCTTCAAATCTATTTGTTCCTATAGCACCCTTTAAATCTAAAACCAAATCAGGGAAATAGATCAGTAAGGATGGTACATTTCTTTTCGATAGCTCATTTGCAATAACAGCTAAAGCATAGGTTTTTCCGATTGCAAAGGTAC
>JAFPIE010000125.1 GCA_017388605.1 Acholeplasmatales bacterium
ATGGATTATCAGGAATATTTTGAATTATATAATAAGGAATTTGAATTCCTAAAGGAAACTAAATATTTCACCTTTAAAAGAGGTGAGGGTACCTATTTAGCAACTCTATTGGATGATTTATATAATAGGATTGAGCACCTCAATAATTATTTAAATTTTGTCAATGTCATTGAAGGCTTTTATAAGGAAAAGGGTCTATCGGATATGGCTATATATAAAGCCTTCCGTGTAGCGGATGGCATATTAAAGCCAATTAAGAATGTCTTAAATATTACATTCAACGATTTAATAGGTTTAGATTACCAAAAAAAGCTATTATGCGAGAATACAGAAAACTTCATTTTAGGTAAGCCTTATAATAATGTATTATTATATGGTGATGCAGGCACTGGTAAATCTAGCTCGATTAAGGCATTAATTAATGAATATTTTGATAAGGGCTTAAGAATTATAGAGGTATATAAGCATCAAATGGCAGAAATATCTAAGATTATTAATAAATTAAAATCAAGACCATATCACTATATCATTTATATGGATGATTTATCCTTTGAGGAGGATGAAATTGAATATAAATATTTAAAGAGTATCATAGAAGGTGGTATTGAGCCTAAGCCTGAAAATGTTGTCATTTATGCAACATCGAATAGAAGACATTTAATTAAAGAAACTATAAAGGATAACGGAGATGTCTTTGATGATTTACATAGAAATGAAACACAAGCAGAAAAATTATCCTTATCCTATCGTTTTGGCCTTCAAATCTTTTATAGCTCTTTATCTCCAGAGGAATTTAGAACTATGGTTAAAAAGATGGCAGAGGATCATAACATTCAAATGGATGAGAATGCATTAGTGAGGGAGGCCTTTGCATTCCAAATGAGAAATGGTACATTATCTGGTAGATGCGCAGAGCAATTTATTAAATATTTATCGAATAAAATTCAAAAGTAATTACTTTTTAAGCCATATATAAAAATAATAGTCAAGAAATCGGTTTACAAAGTAAAAAAATTGTGGAAATCAATACTCATTTAATATATAATTAAACAGGTTTAAATTTTATTTAAAAAAGGGTGAAAATTATGGAAATCAGAAACGTTGCAATTATAGCTCACGTTGACCATGGTAAAACAACAATGGTTGATAAGCTTTTACAAAGCTCACATACATTTAGAGAAAACCAGCAGGTAGAGGAGTGCGTAATGGATAATAACGCACTAGAAAGAGAAAGAGGTATTACTATTCTTTCTAAGACTACTGCCATTAAATGGAAGGATACAAAAATTAATATTTTAGATACCCCAGGACACGCAGACTTCTCTGGTGAGGTTGAAAGAATCATGAAGATGGTTGATGGAGTTGTATTAATTGTTGATGCATATGAAGGTACAATGCCTCAAACTAGATTCGTATTAAAGAAGGCATTTGAAGCACATTTAAAGCCAATTGTTGTAATCAATAAGGTAGATAAGCCATCCGCAAGACCATTAGAGGTTGTCGATGAGGTATTGGAATTATTTATTGATTTAGGATGCGATGAGGATGAGCTTGATTTCCCAGTATGCTATGCTAGTGCTGTTAATAATACATCATCCTTAGATCCAGATCCATCGACACAATCTCCATCTATGGGACCACTACTTGATATGATTTTAAAATATATTCCAGCACCATCTATGGATTGTACTGCACCACTTCAATTACAGCCTGCATTACTTGATTATACCGATTACACAGGAAGAATTGGTATTGGTAGAATTGTACGTGGTACAATTAAGTCTGGTGAGGTAGTATCCTGCTGCAGACTAGATGGATCTATTAAGCAATTTAGAGTACAAAAGCTATATTCCTATTTAGGACTTGATCGTATTGAAATTGAAGAGGGTGAGGCAGGCGATATTGTCGCATTCTCTGGACTTCCTGATGTATCTGTTGGTGAAACGATTTGTACAGCAGGTAAGGAAGAGGCCTTAGAGCCAATTCATATTTCAGAGCCAACCGTACAGATGACCTTTGGTACAAATACATCTCCATTCTGTGGTAAGGATGGTAAGATGGTTACCGCATCTAAGATTGAGGATAGATTATTCCGTGAGGTTCAAAAGGATGTATCCTTAAGAGTTGAAAGAATTGGTAATTCTGAGGAATGGATTGTTTCTGGTAGAGGTGAATTACATCTAGGTATCTTAATTGAAACTATGAGAAGAGAAGGCTATGAATTCCAGGTTTCTCGTCCAAGAGTAATCATGAAGGAAATCGATGGTGTCGTATGTGAGCCATACGAATATTGTGTTATCGATACTCCATCCGATACTGCTGGATCCATTATTGAAATGATGGGTAACCGTCATGGTATTATGGAAACAATGACCAATACAGAAACACAAACAAGACTTATTTATAATATCCCATCTAGAGGATTAATTGGATTTAATACCGATTTTATGACATTAACTAAGGGCTATGGTATTATCAACCATTCCTTCAGTGAATATAGACCTATGGAGGCAGTAAGTGTTGCTGAGCGTAGTGTTGGTGTATTAGTTTCTATGGCACAGGGTCAATCTACTGCATATTCCATTGGCGCACTAGAGGATAGAGGCTCTATGTTCATTTCTCCAGGTGAGGAAATCTATGAAGGTATGATTGTTGGTGTTGCCAATAAGGATTTAGACTTAGCAGTCAATGTCGTTAAGGCAAAGCAGCAAACGAATACACGTTCTTCAAATAAGGATACAACGGTTGTATTAAAGAGACCTATTGTTATGGCACTTGAGCAATGTCTAGAATTCATCAACGAGGATGAATTAGTAGAAATTACGCCAAAGCATATTCGTCTAAGAAAGAAAATTCTAGACACAGTAGAACGTAAGAAATTTGACGCAAAAAGAAGAAATGAAAAGGAATAATGCGAAAGGGCTTTGAAAAAAGCCCTTTTTATAAAAAAGACATTTTCAAATAAAATGTCCGATATTGTTTTTATTTAATCAATATTCAAAAAAAGTTGTTAAAATAGTATATAGAATATGAAATATATTCTTTTAAGGCTGGTGTATTTATGAAGATTGTTATTGTTGGTGCTGGTAAAATTGGCTCTGCCATTGTGAAGCACGTAAGCGAAGAAAATCATGAGGTTATTGTTATTGATGACGATTCTAAGGTAATTGAAGAAATTGTCAATCAATATGATGTGCTTGGTATCTCTGGTAATGGAGTTTCCTATGAAATGCAAAAGGAAGCAGGAGTTGCAAACGCAGATATTTTTATTGCTGTTACTACCTCAGATGAAGCAAACATGCTTGCCTGCTTAATTGCAAAAAAGCTTGGTGCTAAGCATACTATTGCTAGAGTACGTGATTATGAATATACTAAGCAGATTGATTTAATGACTGGTGCTTTAGAGATTACAAGAACCATTAATCCAGAGCATGAGGCCTCAAAAGAGATTATGAGAATCATTAATTTCCCAGAAGCCTTAAAGGTAGATTCCTTTGCTCATGGGAATTGTGATTTAACGGAATTATTTATTCCTGAGGATTCTCCACTTGTTGGTCAAAGCCTAATGAGTATGGCATCTAAAATCGGCTTTAAGGTATTAGTTTGTGCCGTTCAAAGAGGCAATGAGGTTATCATTCCAAAGGGACAATTCGTCTTTGAGGCAAAGGATAAGATTCATTTAATATCCTCCCAAGAAGCCTCAAGAGGCTTTATTTCAAAGCTTGGATTACAATCTGCCAAGCTAAAGGATATTATGATTATTGGTGCAGGTAAGATTACTACATATCTTGCAGATGCCTTAATTAAAAATAAGTTTAATGTAAAAATTATTGAAATCAATCCAGATAAAGCAAAGGAGCTTGCAGAATTATTGCCTAATGCGACTGTCGTTTTAGGTGATGGATCGGATCAAAATTTACTTAGAGAAGAAGGAATTTTAAATTCCGATGCAGTTATTTGCTTAACAGGTATTGATGAGGAAAATATTATTATTTCATTATATGCAAATAAATTAAATGTAAAAAAGATTATTACAAAGGTAAATCGTGCATCCTTCCAGGGATTACTTGAATCCATTGAAATGGGTTCTGTAATATCCCCTAAGGATTTAGCGGCAAACCAAATTGTTTCTTATATTCGTGCAACCTCTAATGCTAGAGGTAATAATGTACTTACCCTACATAAGATTGTAGATAATCAGGTTGAGGCAATTGAATTCCTAGTAACAGATTCATCTAAGGTATTAAATATTCCTCTTAAGGATTTGGAGTTAAGAAAGGATATATTAATTGGAGGTATAATTCGTAATCACCAAGTCATTATCCCTAGTGGTATGACCTCTATAGAGAAGGGGGATTCCGTCATTGTCGTATCGAAGGAAGTCTTAAGCGACCTTGATGAGATTTTAGTGTAGTATGAATTATAGAATTGTAAGAAATCTAATTGGTAAAATGTTAATATTAGTGGCAGCATTAATGGTTGTACCATTAGTTACTGCCTTTATATACAAAGAAAGTATTCGAAATATTATATCTTATTTAATTCCTATGGTATCCTTAGCTTTAATTGGTGCTTTAATGGCATTTATAGGAAGGGCTAAGGACCAAAGAATGGGTGCAAGAGAGGGCTTTGTCATCGTTGCCCTATCCTGGCTTTTAATGTCCTTATTTGGATGCTTACCCTTTTTAATTTCAGGATATGTTACAGACTTTTTTACTGCCTTCTTTGAAATGGCATCAGGCTTTACTACAACTGGTGCTAGTGCATTAACCGTAAATGAAATGGATCAAATGCTAAATTATGGCGGAAGAAGCTTAATGATGTGGAGAAGCTTTTCTCACTGGATTGGTGGAATGGGAATTCTAGTATTCATTTTAGCCGTTATTCCAGAATCTAAGGAAGGCTCTAGTGTGCATATTTTACGTGCAGAATCCCCAGGACCCCAGGTTGGTAAGATTGTATCTAGGATGCGAGCATCTAGCCGTATTTTATATTTAATATATATTTTCTTAACTTTACTTGAGGTTTGTATATTAAATCTATGTCATATTTGGGATCCCAATATGACATTCTATGATTCATTGATTATGTCCTTTGGTACTGCAGGTACAGGAGGCTTTGCCCTAACCCCAGCATCAGCAGGATTATATGCAGCACCATCTCAATATGTCATTGCGACATTTATGATTATCTTTGGTGTCAATTTCACCATTTATTATTGGCTATTAATCAGAAATTTTAAGGATATATTCCAAAATGAGGAAATTAAATGCTATTTTCTAATGGTTACTTTAGCTGTAGTAGTTATTACCCTTCAAATCTATAAGCTTTATTCCAGCTTTGAAGAGGGCTTCCGTCATGCATACTTCCAGGTTGCATCCATAATATCTACAACAGGATATTCTACAACGGATTACTGGAGTGGTGCACAAGGCAGATGGCCTGCACTATCGTTAGGTATTATCGTTTTCCTAATGTTTTGTGGATCTTGTGCAGGTTCCACTGCGGGTGGAATGAAGCAATCTAGAATCATTATTCTATCCAAATATAGTGGTTCAAAGATAAAACAAATGATTTCCCCAAGAAAGGTAGAAGTCATAAGAATGGATGGTAAGCCAGTAGAAGAAAATGTTATACAATCCACTCTTGCCTTCTTTATTGTATATATTATAGTTTTATTTGTTTGTGCCTTATTGATTTCTATATGGAATCCAATGATGCCAAAGGAGGATCAAGAGCCATTAACCATGATTACAGCAAGCTTATCCTGTATATCCAATATAGGTCCAGGCCTTGGTGCCGTAGGTCCTGCAGGAGGCTTCTCTAATTTCTCATGGCTATCTAAATTAATATTAACCTTTGAAATGATTGCAGGTAGATTAGAGCTATTCCCTATTTTAATTCTATTCACCCCAAGAACATGGAAAAGAAGAGTATAAGCCCATACGTTGGTTTTTTTTCTTACCCATTATTTGTATATTTGGTTCAAAATAATGCATTAATTTAGACACATTTAAAACAATGTCTAAGTAATTCAAAAAATATTTTTAAAAACATTCTCGAAAAATTTTGTTCGAAAATAACACATATATCGAACAAATAACAAGCAAATTGTTTGATTTTTTAATCTCGTTATGAATAATCAAAGAACATTTTGTCGTTTTGTTATTCAAAAACTAAAATTTTCGAAAAATAGGGTATCTTGATTTTAAAAAGGAAAGTGCTATAATTTCACGCGAAGAAAGCGTTTTTCGCTTATTATATTATTATAATAAATAATCAAGGGCAAAACCTGAGAAATCAGGCGACGCAAAGCTATAGGGTCTAAAAAAAGACAGCCAGTTGCGATTTACTTAGGTTATAAGTAATTGTGGCTGGTTTTTATTTTTCAAAAAGGAGGTGCAGAAATATGAAGAAGAACTCAAAAATAAATTTAATATTGTCAAGTATTAGTTTGTCTATTACTGCACTACTTTTAGTAATGATTACCATGGCATGGTATGCAACAAATAAGACAGCTTATGTTACTGCAGGTATTGGTAGTACAAAGGGGA
>JAFPIE010000126.1 GCA_017388605.1 Acholeplasmatales bacterium
AGATTCTTTATTATCCAAAGTTTCTTTATTCTTTTTTTGGTTAAAAACGAATAGCTTTCTTCCAATATAATTCATAATTAATACGATAATGGTTAATAAAACCTTAAATACCCAGAACCATAATTGAATATTATGTAAGAACCAAAAATTAAATGTTACTGTTTCATAAAGGTCTCTTCCTAGCCACATACCAAGCCATGTAATGCCAAAGCCAATTAAGGATAAAACAACAAATTTAAAGAAGACAAACATGCTTCTTTGCTGATCCTTAGTAATATATCTATATACAAATTTTTGTAAAAACCAATTGGTAAATAATCCAGCAGTAAATCCTGCAGCAGTATAAATAAATACTGCAATGTTTTCATTTAAATCCTTTACAATAAAGTTTTTAAAAACCCAAGTAACAATATAATCAACTAAAGTAGCTAAACCACCAACAATTAAGAATCTTAGTATTTCAAGACTAAGCTCCTCTTTATTCTGCTTCATCATTTTCCACCAAATCTAAATTAGAATCCTCTTCAATATAAATTGGCCTTCTTTGCGTTTGCTTTCTAACATCATATAACAAACGGAATAAGTAGAATAAAACGATAAATAAGCCTAAAAACAAGCAATCTAAGCGAATTGGATTCCAATCAAATGCTTGATAAGAATTTGCCTGTACGGCATTATAAATACCCTTACCTGTATCAAAGCATAACAAGAAGAAGACAATCCATGCAGCAATCTTTGGAATATATTCATAGAATCTAGAAAATTCTCTCATACCTAAGATAGCATAATGGAATAATTTCTTAAAATTCCATTTGGTTGTACCAGCACTACGCTTAGCGTAATCAAATTCAATAACCTTCTGACGGAAGCCTACAAAATGATAAATACCCTTAGTAAATCTTTCATGATCCTTTATCGATAGGAATGCATCAACAGCCTTTTTATCTAATAAGCAATAATCTCTTGCTCCATGAGCCATACCCTTATCCTTTGTGACAAAGGCATATACCTTATAGAAGGATAGGCTGAAGAAGGCACTAAGGATAGAACCACCATGACGATTTCTTTGTCTTGTAAATACTAAATTGTATCCTTCCTCATGTGCTTTGATTAATTCTGGAATCAAATATGGAGGATCCTGTAAATCGACATCCATGATAATAGCCATATCGGCATGAGATTTCTTAGCTGCCTCAAGACCTGCATACATTGCAGCCTCTTTACCGAAGTTTCTTGAGAAGGATAAATATTTAATTCTTTTATCCTTGCTTGCAAGCTCCATCATAATCTCTAAAGATCTATCCTTAGACCCATCATTAACAAAGCAAATATTATATTCATAATCTAAGGTTAAATGCTTAATAACCTCATTGTAATATATTTCTATAGTTTCTTCCTCATTATAACAAGGAACTACAATAAAAACCTTTTTCATTCTGTCACTCTTTTCTTTTTCTTAGAAATAAAAACGAATAATGTAGGAATTAAAATTCCTGCGTATATTATACAGCCCACAGCACTTATTTTCAAACCAGTATTGAATCCCTCAGGCATAAAATTCAATGTGATATCTACATTGGTTACACCCTTTGGTACAACAATACCTAAGAATCCACCATCAATATTTATTGTTTTAAAATCAATTGGATTATTATTTGCATCAAAAACTTGGTTTATTTCCCATTCAGAAGAATAGGTATAGCCTGTTTTAATTACCTTAACGGAGGTATCCTCTGGCATTGTTACTTTAATATTCATTTTAGATCCATCGAGTACAAATTCCTTATTTGTATAGGAATTCTGTTTTGTGATGAAATCATCATAAATAGAATATTTATAACCATAAATTCTTGTTGAGGTTACTGTATTTTTTGTATTATTTTCAACAAGTAAATACTTATAATTACATAAATCATTACCATAATAGGTATTGTAATGTAATTGAGTTAAATTTGTGTAATCTGTAGTTGTTGGAATCTCATTAGTTAAATACATGAAGCCGTGAGTTAATCTTCTGACCTCAGTTGCTGGCATAATCATATAGGCATCATAATTCTTATAGGTACTAGATAGCTTACTTAAATCATAAATGTAATAATGATTATCTGTTTCCTCAACAAAGGATAAATAGCCATTCGTATAGGTATTATTGAATTTGGCTCTAATATCTGAGCTTGGTGTTTCTTTAATGCCTAAATCCTTGACTGCATCAAAATCCTCAATATAGCCATAATTTAAAATAGAAGCTTGCTTCTGTATAGAATTAAAGCTTGTTTGGGATGCCATAAATTCATCATATACAATGAATGGAATATCATCCTTTAATTCATAATATTTCGTGTTTTCCTTAATCACTTCATGGTAATATTTTGAAGGTAAATGAATATTTTCATTAGAAATAATATATTTTGTATTAAAAATAGGACCACTAATTAAAGAATAACCACCATTAAATGATCTACTCCAGCTATTGGATGATTCATCATAATAGCTTTTTAAAACTGTATTTAGTGGAGTATTGTAGAAGGATTGGAAGAATCTACCAAAATTCACATCTCCCTCTAATATATTTAAATTGGTTGTTTCTCTACCAAATATTGTATATAGATTCGTTCTATAACCATTTTTCTTATCATAATTATAGATTTCCTTCATTGTATTTAATCTTGTCTCATTGGTTTCCTTTGCAGTGTAATATCTTGCAGATGTATTATCTACATTTGCAAAAATAATGATAGTTGCAAAAATGAATTCTAAAAAGATTAATATAGGGATAGCTCTACCATGTAAGAAATCCTTACCTCTCAATTTGAAGGATAGAGTAATTAGTAGAATAAGTAAATATAAGGAAATAGCTACTAAAGATGGAATCAATAATAAATAGAAATAATCGCCAACATTTTTATAATGAATAAATACACTAGGGCTTAGCATTAAAACATAAACCATAGAAATCAAGCCTAGGGAAATCATTAGGATAGTTATATATAATCCAACCTTAGAGCCTGTAGCTTTTAGATTGGTTTGATTCATCGCAATTGCAGCGGCATATAAATTTAAGAAATATGGAATAAAGAACCATCTTAAATATGGTGCAGTATTAAATCCAAAGATTACACAAAATAATGGAATACATAATAATATATTCATTAAAAGAACAAAGAATTTTAATCGATTTTCGTATTTTCCTCTTTGAAAGAAGAAATATATTAGGTAAATGAATCCACCACAGGTTATATACATAGTTGCATGCTCTCTTATATAATCGCCAGGCTCAACTAAGCATAGCTGATGTGGATCATTTGGAATAAATAAATTCATCCATTGTGTAAAATAATGTCTCCATGAGAAATCGACAATTGTTCCATGCTCATTGTTGAAATACCAATAGGATTCGATAGACGGATTCTTATTAAATAAGGAATAAAGGATATCCTTTAAGGAGGTACCATTTCTGGATGTTTGATGCATTATATATAATGCACTAGGCATTAAGAAGAATGCACCTATGACAACACCTAGTAATATAAATAATAAATATTCAAAGAATCTTTTGAAGAATTCAAGGGTTCTTTTATTATGAGAATCAGAGCTATTGCCTAAGGATGCAAACATCGTTGCAACAAAATAAATAGAAGTAAAGGCAAGTAGCATATAGGCTATATAAAAATCATATAGTATTACTATAACGGAATAGATAGGTAATAATAAATAATAATAACCCTTTTTTTCAATACATAAATCAATTAGTAGCATACCAAGTGGTGCGTAAAAGCAAATACCTAAATATACAGGAAATATATAATAGGATTCCGTTGTACCACCACAAAATAGAATTAATGCACATAAAAAGGCTACCTTAGTATTAAATTTTCTTGCGAAAACATAATATAAAAGAAGTGCTCCACAGACCGGTCTCATAAAATTCATTATGGCATAGGCTGTTTCATTTTCTATAAAAAAGGATAAAAGAAATGCTATAAATGTAAATATATCTAAAGGAATATAATAGGCTGCACTAAAGAAGGAAACACCACCAAATAGGCTCGTATCATATAAGGATACATTTCCTTGCTTAATCTTATCAAAGAATCCAGATACATATGGATAATATTGAATTAAATCATCGGAATTCATATGTAGGAATCCGCCCCTATCATTGGTATATATAAATACAATGATAAGCACAATCGCAAAAAGCACAAGTAGCGTTAAAAAAGGATACCATTTAATATTCCAAAATGCATTCCATGCATTTTTGATTTTATGTTTAAAAGATTCTTTCGTCGTTGTATTTTCCATATTTATACCTCGAATTAAAATCATTGATTTTCAAGTAGTCTAATTATATCATAATTAGAATAAGATTAACACTTTAAATTAAAAATGGTTTTTGTTATCATTATAAATGGTGATACTATGAAGCGTGTACTAATTACAGGTGCAAGCCAAGGCTTAGGCCTTGCCCTTGCAAAAAAATATGCAAAAATGGGCTATTCCTTACTTTTAGTGGCAAGGAATAAGGATACCCTTTTAAATCTAAAGGAATTTATTTTAAAGGAATCTAAAATAGATGTTGAAATATTCCCATATGATTTAACGAATGAGGTAGAAGTTTTTTGTAAAAAAATAATAGATACATACCAAGATATTGAAATTGTAATTAATAATGCAGCTATGGGTCTTGCAGATACTGTATTAAATCATGATCCAATAGATGAAGAAAAGCTAATCGATTTAAATATAAAAGCATTAACTATATTATCTATTGAATTTGCTAAATATTTTAAAGAAAAGGGCTATGGAAGAATATTAAATATATCTAGTGTAGGATCTATGATGCCAGGGGCATATATTTCTAGCTATTATGCTTCTAAAGCATATGTATCTAGCTTTACATATTCTATTAATTTAGAATTAAAGCAATATAATGTATATGCAATAGCTTTTAATTTACCAAGAATTGATACAGATTTTGATTTACATGCGAATAGAAAGAATAAGCTAAAAAAGGGTAAGAATCCTAATGAAATTGCAAATATAATCTATAAGAAAATGAATTCAAAGAAGGGAATTATAAATATTGGATTATCTACAAAGCTAATGAATTTATTCTCTCATATATTACCAAAATCATTTATTTCAAAATGTATAGGAAATCGATTAAAATAGAGGAACATGCCGATGATATCGGCTTTTTCTTTCCTTTGAATCGTTGACAAAGGAATATTTCTCTTGTTATAATGATAATCTAGATAATATCGATTATTGGAGAGGCAGTAAGTATGAATCCACAAGAAATTAAAAGAATTGAGAATATTATTCAATATGAATTTAAAAACAAAAAGCTTTTAGAGGAAGCATTTATGGTAGAACCAGAACCAGATAATGAGGTTTATTCCTCTGAGGTTTTTAGAATTCCTGGTAAAAGAGCTATTAATTTTGCCCTAACCCATATTGTTTTAAACCGATTTGGAGAGCTAAAGGATGAAGGCTATGGTCTTATTACGGATAAGGATAGCGTAAATTATATTTTAAATAATTTATATACTAGAGATGTATATGCTAGAAATATTCAAATGCTCGGTTTAGCAGAATTCCTATACATTCCTGAGGAGGATGTATATGATGATATGACAAGAAGATTATTTGAAGCTTTAGTTGGTGCTGTAACTATTGATTCTGCTTGGGATTTAAAGGTAATTACCCCGTTTGTAAGCTTTTTATTAGATTGTGATTTCTATTTAGAATATGGATTTGAGGATATTGATGCTCATTATGTTGCCAAAATATACAATTGATGTGTGGAAAACAATAAATCCTTCCCCGTATATAGATTCCAAATGGAGGATAATAAGCCCGTTTGCAAGGTTAAATTTGGACCTACAGTTGTAACTGGAGTTGGTAAGAGTAAAACCTTAGCGAAATTTGATGCAGCGAAACAGGTATACCAAATGCTTATTGATGGTGGATATGTTATAGAAAGAGATAAGGAAGGCTTTATTATTGGTGAATTAAAAATGACACCAGATGAAGCAGTAAATTATCTAGATAGTCAGTTTAAGGCTGGCGCTATTGGTGAAATCTCTTATACCTCTGCAGCAGATTCAGAAAAAGGATATATCGGTATTTGTAGTGTAGATGGTAATGATTTTACAGCCTATGCTTCTGATTTTGATGAGGTATTAGCTATGAAAAAGGCTGCCTATAAAATGGTTAGACATTTACTTGGATATAGAAATAGAGATATTTAAAAAAACCCTAAGTGGGTTTTTCTTTTTACCTTACTGTAGTATAATAAGAGTAGTTTTTTATAGAGGGTATATTATAATGCAAGCTTGGCAAATTGTAGCAATAGTCCTTAGTGGACTTATTTTATTCCTTATAATTTCATATATTATTTCGATGCATTTCTTGTTTAAAATTATGTTTAAACGTATGAAGAAGGAAGTATTACTTACGGATATCGATTTATCAAAAACACACTATAAGCCATTTATGGATATGGTCATAAAGAATATGAATCTATTTTCTATGCTCCCATATTATAAGGTTTCTATTAAATCTTTAGATGGTTTAAAGCTATATGGTAAGTATTATAAAAATGGAGATTCAAAGAAAACCTTAGTTTTCTTCCATGGATATCATGCAGATCCATTAAATAATGTAAATACACCAGGCTTAAAGTTCTTGAAGGATGGCTATAATCTATTATTAATTACAGAAAGAGCTCATGGGAATAGTGAGGGGAAATATATCACCTTCGGTGTAAAGGAAAGTGAGGATGCTTTATTATGGTTAGATTTCCTAAATAAGGAATATAAACCAGAGGAGATTGTCATTTGGGGAGTATCTATGGGATGTGCTACTGTAGAAATGGTATCAGATAGGCTACCTTCTAATGTAAAAGCCTTAATCCTAGATTGTGGATTTACAGGGGCTTATGAGGAGGTTTATTATTCGATTCAAAGAAGACTTAAAATAAAGCCTAGACTTACTATGGTCTTTATGTCCTTATTTGCTAAAATTCATGGATTTACTCTAGAAAAATCTAAAGCCAAAAATGCATTAAGGAATTGCCATATTCCATCCTTTTTCATTCATGGAAAGAACGATTTATTAGTTCCATTATCTATGGGTAATGAAAATTATAATGCCTGTGGTGCTAAGAAAGAGCAAGTCACAATTGATGCATCTCATGCGGTATCCATTTATGTTGGATATGATGAAATTATGAAGAAATTAGATGCATTCCTAAGTGAATATGTAAAATAAAAAGGCCATTTGGCCTTTTATTGCGTTATATAGATGGATTCTCCATCACTTTCTACATGGATATCTCCCTTATAGGTATGATAAACGCTCGCATTTATTTTATCTAAATAGCTTAAAACAATTTCATCTGCAGGTTCATTTTCTGTATCGGTGATGATGGCATATTTAGGTGAAATCTTAGAAATAAATTTATCGGAATTATCCTCAGCTCCACCATGGTGAGGTAGCTTTAATA
>JAFPIE010000010.1 GCA_017388605.1 Acholeplasmatales bacterium
ACAGGTGCAGATTTAACTATCGCAGCTAAAATTGTACCTATGGAGGAGGCATCTCGTTATGGTATTTTGGAAACCGATGAGAATTTAAGAATTAAAAAATTCGTAGAAAAGCCTAAAAAGCCTCAATCGAATAAGGCTTCTATGGGTATTTATGTATTCTCAACAGATGCATTAATTGAAGCTATTGAATCTCATCCAGATATCGATGATTTAGATTTTGGCTTCCATATAATTCCTGAAATGATTGAAAAAAAGAATGTATATGCCTATGAATTCTATGATTATTGGCAGGATGTAGGAACATATGATTCTTACTTAGAGGCTAACCTTGAATTAACTGGTGATTCTGCCTTAGATTTATATGATCCAAAATGGAAGATTTATACAAAGAGTGAGGATTTACCTCCAGTAAAGGTTGGTCGTCATGCTTCTATCCAAACATCATTAATCTCTAATGGTTGTATTATTAATGGCGAGGTTATTCACTCTGTATTATCTCCAGGTGTTGTTGTAGGTAAGAATACTACGATTCGTGATTCTGTCATTTTAAATGATGTAATCATTGGTGATAACTGCAAGATTGAAAAGACAATTATCGATAAGAATACAGTTGTTGGTGATTATTCTATCATCGGTACAGGTCGTGATTTAACACCAAACAAGGATAATCCTAAGCTATTATCTAGTGGATTAAATGTCATTGGTAAAAAGCTAATTTTACCAGAAGGCTTAATCATCGAAAGAAATGTTCGTGTATTCTCTTCTGCAAAGCCAAAGGAAATTACAGTAAAGCATATTACCTCTGGTGATTCTATTGGTACACCAAAGCTATAAAATAAAACTGGTACATTCGTAAAATAGACCCTATAAGGTTGACACTTATAAAAAAGTGGATTCTACCTTATAGGGTCTTTTTGTCGTTGTTAAAAATAGAAAAGAAAAAGATTTGGAATAAAAAACCAAATCTTTTATATCTAAATTATTGTCTTTTATCAGAAATAGTAAATACAGCGATAGTACCAGGACCACTATGTGCTCCAATAACTGGTCCTATATCTGTAATAACCACCTTGGAATCAAAATGCATTTCTGCATATTTCTTTTCCATATAATCCTTACAATATAGTGCATCCTCAAGTGCATCTGCATGAGATACGATAGTAATAAAATGAGCCTTTGTATCAAGCCCAGCTAATGCATTTTCACAAGTAGCATTTAATGCTGCTCTTCTACCATGCTTTTTCGCTAAGGCAACTAAATGTCCTTCATTATCCACATGTAATACTGGCTTAATATTTAATAGCTTTGCGGCAAAGGCTGCAGTAGCCTTAATTCTTCCTCCGCGCTTTAAATATTCCAAATCTGCAACCGTAAAGCTATGCTTTACATGAAGCTTTAGATTTTCTAGATATTCCTTATTCTCCTCTAGGGTTGCGCCTGAATTTTTCTTTTGTACGGCCATCCATACCAATAATCCTTCACCACCAGACGCACATAAGGAATCCACGATTTCAATTTTAGCATCAGGATAATCTAGCATTAATTGCTCACTTGCAAGCCTTACTGCATTAAAGGATCCGGATAATCCAGAGGAAAAGGAAATATATAATACATCTAAATTCTTATCTAATACTGGCTTTGCATGCTCCATAATATAATTTACATTAAGCTGTGCTGTTTTAGGTGTACTACCATTTTCCATTTTTTGGTAGAATTCCTTTAATCCAATTTCTCTTCCATCTAAATAATTCTTATAGTCCTTTCCATCGATAGTGAATGTCATAGGTAATACAAGAATTCCTAATTCCTTTGCCATTTCATCTGTTAAATCGATTGTTGAATCCGTTACAATAATGTAATCCTTCATACTATCTACCTCTTTTCTTTTTCTTTTGATCATTTCTCTTTAAGCGATTCGCTAAATCATCAATTTGTGCCTGACGCTTTTTCTTATATCCAGGCTTAACCTTTTTCGCCTCTGGAATATATTTTGCAGCTTCCTTTTGATAATCTGTTTTAGGCTTAATTCGATCTAATCTTGTATTTCTTCCTTTATATGGTACAAGCTCACCAGATTTAAATTCAAAATAAGAAGGCTTTATTTTTTTCTTATTTAAGGAATCTAAATAAGCATCATCAATCTCCTCATATAAGGAATATACAATACCATCCTTATGCATTCTACCGGTTCTACCTGACCTATGTAAATAGAATTCATAATCCATTGGTAATTCATAATTAATAATATGAGATACACCTTCAATATCAATACCTCTTGCAGCTAAATCCGTTGCGACTAAATATTGATATTTCAACGCTTTACAATCGTTTAAAACTCTTTTTCTTTCTCTTGGAGTTAAATCCCCATGCATCGCACCAACGAAATACCCTTCGCTTGCAAGCTTAGCTTGAAGATCAATAACCGTTTCCTTTTTATTTGCAAATATAATACATAAATAAGGCTGAATCGTTTTAAGTAGCATATCTAAGACCTCAAAGCGATCCTTATGCTTAAGAGGAATCCAAATATGCTCTATCTTTTGATCATTTGTATTATTTATATCTACAAATTCAACATTGGTCATATATTTTTTTAAATAAGGTAAAATCTTTTCTGCAATTGTTGCACTAAAGAACATGCATCTTGCATCACTTACAACCTCTGTTATAGCATCTAAATCCTCTTGGAAGCCATTTTCAAAGGTCATATCTACCTCATCTACAATAAAATACTTCGATGTATAAATCTTTAAAGCATTTACAGTAATCGATAAATCCTTAATCTTACCTGGGGTACCAATAACGATTTGAGGCTGTAAGCCCTCAAGCTTTGAAACCTCTTTTAACCTGTCTGTACCACCACTATAAAGCTTTATATCGATACGTTCTGGACAAAAGGATGCAATATGCTGTGCCATCTTATAGATTTGCATTGCAAGCTCCTTTGTAGGGGCAACAATGGTTGCTTGAACCTTATTCTGCTTTTCATCTAAATCCTGGAAAATTGGAATTAAAAAGGCATGTGTTTTACCTGAGCCTGTTTTTGATTTTGCTAAAATATTTTTTTCAAGCTTCATTTTATTAAATACTGCCTTTTGAACCTCTGTGAAGGATTCGAATCTTAAATCCTTTAAAGCTCTTACGATATAATCCTTTAATTCAAGTCCATCAAATACCATAGCATACCCTCCATCCCGTTACAAAAATTTAAAATTTGTAATCTATGTTAATTTTATAACCTATTTTATATTTTTTCCAAAAAGAAATCAACCTTGTTTTTCTTTTTTCCTATATAACGCCATTTTACCATACTTATTTTGAAACTCATGAATCATTTCATCTATGATGATTTCCTTTTTCATTACATCATCCACATTAAATATATTATATTCCTTTGGAAGACTATCCTTTTCTACTAAGCCAGATAATCCAACACCAAGTAATCTATAGGATTTATCTTTTTCTACATTTTCCTCTGTTAGGTCACTTACAACACTATAAATCAAATCAAAATCTTCACTAAAATCCTCTAATTTTGCTTGTCTTGTTATCGTATTAAAATCAGAATCCCTAAGTGTAATTGTTACGGTTTTACAAAGAGAGGATTCCTCCTTCATTCTAGCGATTACACTTCTTGTCATCTGTCTCATTTCATATAGCATATCGGATAAGGATTCCTTATATACATCATAGGTTTGTGATGTAGAAATAGATTTTGATTTTGAATATCGATTAGGATCCACTACATCACTAGATAAGCCTAAAACATGGCTTCTTACATATTGATATGTATTTAAACCCACTAAGGATATAACCTTATCCTTATTCTTAGGATTCATAAAATCATCAATTGTATTTATACCAGCCTTAATTAATATAGGAGATGTTCTTTTACCAATTCCATAAATGTCTTCAACAGATAAGGGGCCAAGTAAATGCCTTGTATTGGATGGAGTAATGATAGTAACCCCTAAAGGCTTTTTCATATCCGATGCCATTTTGGCTAGAAATAAGGTATGCGAAATACCTATAGAGCATGGAAGATTATATTGCCTCAATATTCTTGCTTGAATCTCCTTAGCTAAAACTATAGGGTGCTTATTCTTACATGCCTCTGTCATATCCGCGTAGCATTCATCTATAGATGCTACCTCAACTAAGCTGGAATATTCTCTTATGATAGACAAAAAATAATTATGGTATTTTTGATAATATTTATAATCGATATGAATCACCCTTAAAGTAGGGAGTATTCTTTTGGCCTCTATGGTAGGCATAGCAGAATGTATTCCATAGGCTCTAGCCTCATAGGATGCTGTAGATAGGACACCCCTAGTTGTACCTTCCCTACCAATAGCGAAGGGAATGCCTCTGAGTTCTGGCATTAAAATGCATGCAACCGAGCAAAAGAATGCATTCATGTCGATATGAAATATTATTTTTGAATTATTTTCTTTCACTTGGCATCTTCCTTTTTCAAACAATTTAGTATATAATCATAGCGATATTATTATAGCATTTTTTTGTAAGTAGGTGAAGAATATGGCACAAGATAAAAACAATAAATATATTAAAGAAAAGAACAAAGATAAAAACGAAAAGAAATATAGAAACCCAGTTTTGTCTAAGGCTGGTAAGATCATTATTGTTACATTAGCTTTAGCTATGGCACTAAGTGGAGTTATCTCCCTTATTATCATGGCTTGCCTAGGTAAGCTATAAAAAGAATTTAGACTCCGTTTGGAGTCTTTTTTTTGGGAGGAAGTATGATTAAGATTATCGCAATTGATTTAGATGGAACCTTATTTGATAATAAAAAAAATATTTCAGAGGAAAATAAAATAGCACTTAAGCGATGCAAGGAATTAGGTGTCAAAATCGTCATTACAACAGGTAGACCCTTTTCTGGTGTGAAGCCTGTACTAGACGAATTAGAATTAAATAGTAATCTAGATTATGTCATTATATATAATGGCGCTAAGGTATTTAATATAGGCACAAAGGAAATGATTTTTAGCTCTTCTATTTCTGGTAAAACCGTAAAAGAGCTTTACTATGAATCCCTAAGACTCAATGTGCATTATCATGCCTTCCGCTTAAATGAGGAGCTCATTACAAAGGATCATAATCCATATACCGATGTTGAGGCAACCATTAATCATACAAAGGATTATATATATGATTTTACAAAGATTAAGGATGATGAAGTATTCATTAAGGCAATGCTTGTAGATAATAAAGATAATGTTTCAAGAGTAATAAGGGATATAAATCCCAAATATAAGGAAGAATTCTCTATGGTAAGAAGCTCAGATATCTTTTTAGAATTCTTAAATAAAAACACGAATAAGGGTATGGCACTAGAGGCTTTAGCCAAGCATTTAAATGTGAAAAGAGATGAGGTCATGGCCATAGGGGATCAGGATAATGACAAATCTATGATTTTATATGCAGGAATCGGTGTTGCGATGGAAAATGCATATGAGGAAGTTAAAAAATGTGCGAATTTTATCACATTAGATAATGAACATAGTGGTGTAGCTTATGCTATAAATAAATTCGTTTTAAAAGGAAAAGACTAGTTCAAATCGAACTAGTCCTTTTTTTCTAGTAATTCTCTTGCATGAGATAATGCATATAAGGAAATAGAATCTCCAGATAGCATTTTTGCTATCTCCTCTACTCTTTCCTTATCATATAAATCCTTTATCTCTGTTTTGGTTCTTCCGTTATCTAAAACCTTATAAATATGCTTATGATAATCCCCTATTGCAGCTACCTGTGGTAAATGGGTAATACATAATACCTGAATATTTTTACTGATATTATGCATCTTATTTGCAATTTTTGAAGCTGTTACACCAGATACACCTGTATCAATTTCATCAAATACCATTAAGGATATACTCATAGATTTTGATAAATAGGATTTAAAGGCAAGCATCATTCTTGATGCTTCTCCACCGGATGCAACCTTATATAAAGGTCTTAATGGCTCACCCTCATTAAAGCTAATTAAGAAATTTATGGTATCACATCCATTTTCCTTAAAGATACCTTTATCTAATGGATTCGAATAATCTATATCCATAAATTCAACCATAAATTTTGTATTTGGTAAATCTAAATCTACGCATTCCTTTAGGATTGCCTTTTCTAAGGATTTTGCCATTTTCTTTCTATAATCACTTAAGGCTATAGAATTCTTTTTTAATTCATCAAATAAAAGAATGACCTTATCCTTATGAGCCTTTAGGGTTTCATCATAATTTTCTGCCATATCGATCATTAAGGTAATTTCCTTTAAATAGCTCATTAATTCATCGACATTCTTTTTATATTTATCCATTGCCTTAGATAAATCATTCATCTTTTCAATGGAATGATTTAATTCATCCTCATCATAATCTAAATTATCGATAGAGGATCTTATATTTGATTTAATCTCATCAGAAATATAATAACAATCTAAAAGCTTAGATGCATATTCCATATATTCCTTATCATATTCTCCTATAGCTTCTAAAGCCTTTGATGCATCATATAAATTATCGATAGAATTATTTATATCTAAGCTATTATAGGAATTGACTAAGCCTTCCTTAATCTTATCAAAATTCGATAATCTAGAAATGGTTTCATTAAGCTCAATATCCATATTAGGATAAAGCTCTAATGCTTCTAGCTCTTCTTTTTCGTATTTTAGGAATTCTAATCTTTCATCAAGGTTCTTCTTGCCCATCAAAACCTTATTATAATCCTTTAAGGCATCTAAATATTCTAGTAAGCTTTTGGAATATTTATTCAAATATTTATTTAATTGATTATCGCTTGAGGCATCAAGCATATCTAAATAATTCTCTGGATTAAAGAGCTTATAGGTATCATTTTGAATATGAATATCCGCTAAATATTTTGAAATTTGCTTTAAAGAATTTAAAGTGATATAAACACCATTGACCTTAACCTGATTTTTACTCGAATCGGATATGATTCTCTCAATTTTAATTTCCTCTTTTCTTATTCCTAAGGAATCAAAAATGGAATCTAATTCCTTTACATAATCAAATATACCCACAACAGAGGCTTGATTCTTCCCATATCTAATCATATCAGAATCCGCTCTTGCGCCAAGAAGGAGGGAAATCGTATCAATAATTAAAGATTTACCTGCACCTGTTTCACCAGTTAAAACGGTCATGCCATTATGAAATTCTACGGTTAAATCTTCAATGATTGCAAAATCTTTAACACTTAAGGATTTTAACATGAAATCACTCCTTTACTGCTTCAACAACATTAACTAATGTTTTAACGTTTCTTTCAATAAGGCATAAAAATTCCTTATTGCCAGACCCACCTAAAATAGGGGATGGTATTAATTTAGAGATACCTAAGCCATAGGTAGCTAAATCATTCATAATATTTTTAATAACCTGAATATGAGTTGTTCGATCCTTCACAATACCATTTTTCATATGCGTTTTACCAACCTCAAATTGAGGCTTGATCAAGCATACTAATTTATTATCCTCCGTAATAAATTTTTCGATATCCTTCATTAAATATTCAATGGATACAAAGGATACATCCATTACGAAAAAATCGATTTTTTCAGGAAAATAGGGTATATCCTTGATGTTTGTTTGTTCTAGGGAAATTACTCTAGAATCATTTCTTAATTTTTCAGCTAATTGGTTTGTCCCTACATCAATAGAATAAACCTTAGCTGCACCATGCTGTAAGCTACAATCCGTAAAGCCTCCAGTTGATGCGCCAATATCTACAATGACCTTGTCCTTAAAATCTAGATAAAAGGCATCAATAGCGGCCTTAAGCTTGTATCCTCCTCTAGAAACATAGGGGCATATATCCGAAGCAATTTCTATAGAATCTAAATCCGATACATCAAAGGAGGATTTGGTTATTATTTTATTATTGACGGAAATCTTCTTATCCTCTATTGCAGCCTTCGCTTTATTTCTAGATTCGAAGAAGCCCTTTTCTACTAAATATTGATCTAATCTCATTTTATTCCTGAGTAAAATCCACAAGTCCTGATTCTGTCATTTTTTCTACAACAAGCTTTTCATTTGTAGATAGAATTTCATTGCATTTTTTGGAAAGCTCTAATCCTTTTGTATAGGCCTTAACAGAATCCTCTAGGGAAATATCTTGTCTTTCTAAATCACGTAATATATTTTCAAGCTCCTTGATGCATTCTTCAAAGCTCATTTCTTTATTCTCTTCCATCTTCAATTACCTCCATTACCTTACTTATAACGACACCATTTTTCATTTTTGTCTTCATTGTGTCATCCTTTTTGATATCCTTAGCATCCTTTATAATCTTACCATCGACACTAGATATAGAATAACCCTTATCCATAATCGCTAAAGGATTATTCGCATCTAAGCTTCTTCTTAATATCTCATATTGATGCTTCTTGATATCTAAAATACGATAAATTCTCATATTTAATCTTTCTATATTGGATTCTAATAATTCCTCCTTATGATGCAAAACAGATAGAGGATTCTTAGAATCTAATCTCTTATCTAATTGTGTTAACATCAATTGCTTATTATAGAAGGATTGACGAATTCTTTTCGTCATTTGTTCGATATTATTCTTTATGTTTTCCTTTAATACCA
>JAFPIE010000127.1 GCA_017388605.1 Acholeplasmatales bacterium
ATATGTCCTGGTGTTACTATTGGTAAAAATAGTATTGTTGCTGCAGGGGCTGTTGTAACTAAGGATGTAATGGATAATACCTTAGTTGGTGGTAATCCTGCAAAATTTATTAAGAAATTAGAAATGGAATAAAAATTATATGAAGAAGCATTCTATGGTTTGTAAAACTAGGAATGTTTTTTTTATTGCTCACATTTTGCAACGACTATTTTATATACTATGGCTGTATTAAGGGAAGTGAAATGAAATCTTAATACAAGAGAGTCATTCTAAATAAAAACTATTTTATAAAAAAACTTAATGAAAGGAAGTAATAGTATGAAAAAAAGAATGGGTGTTATTATATCATTATTATTTGCTACAATTACTACATGTGCACTAGCTTCTTGTGGAAGAAGTAAGTGGGAATATAGTAAAAAGGATGCTTCTGAATTTATTGAGCTTAATGCAAAGGTATCGAAGAAGGATTCAACAAAATATGAAATGGATATTACATCTGAAAATCCAGTGTTCAAAAACATAGTATACAAGGATAATATATTATTATTTGATTTATCTAAGGTAAATAATGTTAAGGGATACATGAAATATGAGGATGTAAAGGATCATTTAATTCCTATTTCTAGTACAAATGAATCAAGCAATCAGGCAATTACAATAGAATTCTTCGATGATGATGTAACAGAAATAGGTGTATTAGTTCATAAGGATTCATTGAAGAAGAATTCCTTTGCCTATGGTGTTGGAAGAATTCTTTCAAATAAGGAAGAGCTTCAAACGAAGTATGAAGAGGAAATCATTAAGAAAAAGGGTGGCTGGGATACAGCAAATAAGGGTATTCAAATGGCAAATTATATCACAAGCTCAATTCTTGGCTATATAGCGAATAATCCATCTGTATTTGCAGGCGGTATCTTCGGTCTTGCAACTACACTAGGTAATGCATTCCTTTCCAGTGGTCCAACGCTTGCAGATGTTTCTAAGCAGCTTGGTGTAATCGATGCAAAAATAGATGCAATTAGTAATCAAATTGATGCAAATCAAAAGGAAATTCTAGATGAATTTGTAAGAACCCAGGCGATGATTGATGAGGTTAAGGTAAATCAATATAATCAAAATATTCAAGCCTTCCAAACATCTTATGTTAAGCCTATTGAGGATTACCTTTTAATTTATAAGGATTCTATCGAGCAGTATTTTAAAAAATACGTAAGTGAGCCAGAAACTGTATGTGTATATTATGGAAAAGATGATATTTTAATGAAATCTGAGGATGACATTACAAATGCAGAAAAGGTTGAATTTTCAATTCCTGAATTTAAGAATTCTATCGATTACTTAAAGAAGAATAAGGAAATTGTAGATGATAAGTTCCCTCTTGCAATGAATAAGGATATCAAGGCTGCATTAAATGGAGTATCTCTACCAAAGGGTAGAAGCCTAGATTTAGTTATTGAGGATATTTATAAGACCATTTGTGACTCTGTTAATCAGGAGGTTTTAACAAAGGAAAATGAGGTAGTACATAGAGATGTATTACAATTTGTTAATAATTTCGTATCCTATGCAAAGGCAATTGCAGGTATTAATTTTGAAAGTGTAATTAATTCTTATGTATCCAGATTAGAATATATTTACAATTTCAGCTTTGAAACAAAGAAGATTGTCAGAGATTTATTTGCAGCAATTAAGCTAAATCTAGATCAGTATCTATGTGTTGCTCAAGCAGCATGTATCGCACAAAAGATTAATTATACAAAGGAAATTGGTCAAGCCTACATGAATGCTGCAGACTACATTAGCTCTAAATTTGATGGACAAATGAAGGTAGATGATAATTATAGCTATATTGCAAAGAATAAGATTAAAGGTGATCTATATCATGCCTATGCTCAAGTATCCTTTACAAATTGTGGTAATAATCCAACCTTCCATGCAAGCTTTGAATTAAGAAATAATCTAGATTATGATGGAGCAAACATCCATGGTAAGATTGTTGATGTTAATTCTATTCGATTTGTAAATTATTCCAATATGCGTGCAATATCTACTCGTTATAGCCTATTAAGAAATATTGGTGCTACAAAGGAAGATACCTTAATCCATTATTTAGCATCAAATAATATTGTATCCTATGATGGAATTGATTTAATGTATAGAGTATTCAATAGTGGAAGAACGGTATACAAGCTTGCAAGAATTCTTACATCCTATAATATTAGAGATTTAAGAGATTCTGATTCCTTCAAGCTAAGATGTGCATGCTGTGGTAATAATGATGGATATTACTTCAATCTAGGTCAGGAATACAAATATCGCTATTCTGATTTCAATTGTGAATCAGAGTACTGGAGTGGAAAGATGTCCTATGGAGATATCATATCTAGTGAAACTGGTGCATTAGATAAAGAAAACCTAGTCAGTGCATACGCAAGATACAGTGAATCTCATTGGTATTGGTCTGACGATGAGCACTGGGGCTTCAATAATGATGTCTTCGGTGAATATTTCTTCATATTCTCTATCGTGTAAAATGATTTATAGCTTATGCTTCATTTTATGATAAAATGAAATATAGGAAGTGATTCAAAATGAGAAATAAATTAAAAGCATACTTACTTATTGAAGTAGGATTATACCTTACATTACTCGTATTACAAGTGATACATATGAGCTATGGCTATAGCCTAAAGAATAATCAGGGAAGCTTGTTTATCTATATCGCTATAGCCCATGTAGGTATAACCTTAAGTAATCTCTTATATACGATTTATATATTTGTAAGTAATCGTAATAAGGATAGAATAAGAGAGGATTTGTTTTTGGTTTATTTCTCTTTTACTTTAATTGCAGATATATTCTTTTCCTTAACGAATTATATGTTTATCGGTCATATAGCCTTCGTTATATGCTATTTGACATTTATGGTGATAAGGAAGGCTAAAATATATGAATATATTGGATGTGGCTTAATAGGTGCTAGTGGTATCATAATATTATTACTATTACATAAATTAACCCTAGTATTAGGAATCGATTGCTTTTTAGCTCCAGTATTAGCATTAAATATGATCATGTGTATCATAAAATATGTAAAGAAGAGAAATAAGGAAAATCTAATTTTAATGCTTGCCTTAATTGCTATAGTGATTAGTGATGTATCTGTTGGATTATCCTCTATGTTCTTAAATAATATTGCCCTAACGAATATATTTTCTATGATTATATGGCCATTCTATATGATAGGATGTAGTCTATTAAATGTCGATTATAAGGTAAAAAGAATGGAATAGATAGGATAGTAAAGCACTCTTCGGAGTGCTTTTTCTTGACTATTTTTTAAATATCTTTAATCATTGACACCATCACTAAATTTTAAAATAGATTACCCTGTGTTATTGAAAAAGGATAGTTTATATTATAAAATGGCAAAAAAGTACTTAAGGAGATTTGGCTTATGAAAAACGGAAAGATTGAACAATTTTTAGATACCGGATGGTTTTCTGAAGCAACTTTATATTTGAATGGATATACATATTGGTGTGAGGGCACTTGGACTGAAGATGGAAGAGAAAAACCTATGCATTTGACAATTCAAAAATATAAGTCTTGCGTGGTAAATGATGTTTATACAAAGTGCTATGTTGATTCAAATGGGGATGCTGTAGATTTTGAATATGTTCTTGACGAATGGTTTCATAATGAAGCTGAAGCCAAAAAGTACTTTTTAGAAAGTAAAATTTTTGAAAACAAAACTTTTTGGGAAGTTGAATCTGAAATAGCATGGTATGATGAGATTGGTAGTATTACAATTTAATAGTAAGATTGTAATTATAGTATAGTAATCTTATGATATAAAAAAGTTATTATTTAAATATATTTGTAGATAGGTCATATATTATATTTTTAGTTAATGATTATTGTTTTAAAAGAGTTTGAAATATATAATTCTTTGGAAG
>JAFPIE010000128.1 GCA_017388605.1 Acholeplasmatales bacterium
TTAGATGAATATAGCTATAAAGCTATAGATGATATAAAGGAAATTAATTATGACATTATCCTAAATAAGGATGAGGTAAAAAGAAATGCCTATATAACCTTTGATTATTCCTTCTATAATCATTATTATGATACCTATATGAATTATGGCTTCTTTAAAATGAATAATTATTTTGATACCTATACAAGGCATGATGTCTTAAGTATAGGATCTTCCAATTTATTATTTAAGGAATATTATATTAAATTATTATATTTAGATCATTTTGAATTTAAAACCTCAAGCCCATATATTGAAGTATTACCCTACCAGCAATATATAGTAATAGATTCTAAGTGTGAGCCTGGGCTTCACTATATTGAAAATGAAAAGGGAAATAGATATTATTTTACAGTATTAGATTCTATATATAATAAAGTCTTAGATAACCCAAATATAACGATATCTAAATCAGATACATCTCCATATTTATCTACAAATCATAAATCCCTAGAGCATGATATCATAGAATTTGAAAATATGACTGCTGAAGGCTTTAGGGTAGTATCTACAAATCCTAAGAATTATTATTTCTTTCCACAATATTATTATGCCTCCGATGGAAACTTAAAAAGAGCTTCTACAGGATTCTTTATCTATATGAAGGAGGTAACCGAAAATGATACCTTCTATATAGAAACGATAATAAACCATAATGGGGAAAAAATAAAATCGAATGTAGTGAATCTTATAGGCTATGAAAGAGGGAGTACTCCAAAGATAGATAGTGAAATGTATAAGAAATTTAAAACCTATCCTTTAGAGGTATTTAAGGATGGTACTCTGTTAGAGAATACAATATCTCTAGAAATGAAAAAGGGAGATGTTTTGGTATTTGATGTCAGAATAAATCATGAGCCATTAGATTTTAATAAGAGATTATATGCAACCCAAACAAATTCAAATATTATTAAGGTAACTATAGACCAGGATGAATCTAAGCTTTATATTGAATGCTTAGATTATGGAGAATCTACCATTTCCTTTAATAATTTATATAAGAATAATTATAAGATAAAATGCTATACCAAGGATGGCTATGTTATATCAAATGTAGGTGGCTTATCCTTAAGCCAATTTGTCCAAAAGAATTTAGGACATATTGCTTGCTATGTCATATTAGGATTCTTAATATCTTTAACAATATATGCTTATTTTGGCTTTAAGGATTTAAATATTAAATACTATTTTATAGGTATGCTTATAACAATGACCTATGGAATACTTACAGAAACCTTACAGCATTTCATTCCAGAAAGAGATATGAGTACCCTAGATTTTTTAAGGAATACATTATCTGTATTTTTGGGATTTGCTATAGTATATATAGTCTATTTGTTCAGGTATTATTTAAAGCCTAAGGAAATTAAATTGTTTTAGTAAAACTCTTTCATCAATACAAAAATAATTTTTATGCTAAAATGTATGGGTGAGGTAATTTTTATGAGTCTAAAGGAAAAAACGAAAAAGTATCTGAATAAGAAATGTAAAAATTCCATAAAGGGTAAAACCATAGTAATCACAGGGGCAACCAGTGGGGTTGGCTTAAAGGCGGCTGAGGAATTATTATACCTAGGTGCAAATCTAATTCTTGCTGCAAGAAACCAAGAAAAGGCAGAGGAAATTAAAAAGAATCTAGAAGAAGAATACAAGGATTCTACTATAGATATTTATCCTTTAGACCTTGCAAGCTTAGATTCTATAAAAAAATTTGCTGCAAGAATTAAAAGAAATAAGGTAGATGTCTATGGATTTGTCAATAACGCAGGTGTGTTTAGTGGAAATAATAGAACTGTAGATAATTATCCTTTAGTTATGGGTACAAATTATATTGGAACATTCGTTTTAGTTGAAAGATTATTACCTTATTTTATGAGCTTATCTCATGATGTTAAATTAATCAATACATCTAGTATTTCCTATAAAAGTGGAAAGATTAATTATAATGATTTCTTCTTTGAAAAGAAGAAAAAGGGCTCATTCCAAATCTATTCAAGAAGTAAGCTTTGCCTAACAAAATATTCTATCTATCTAGCAAATAAATATATGGATAGCAATATTCAAACGATAATGACTCATCCAGGAATTGCAAAAACTAGTCTTTTAATGGATATGTTTAAGCCTTGGTACATGAGAATATTTAAGCCTATGGCTAATATATTTATGAAGCCAGAAAAGGCATCCCTTTCCATTCCTTATGCATTAACGAATGATGTAAGAAGTGGATCCTTAATTGGTCCAAATCATCTTTTTGATGGATGGGGTTATCCAAAAATCAATAAGCTAAAGAAGAAGGCTTATTCTGAAATTGAACAATTAATTGTATATACTAAGGGTTTACTAAAGAAGGATATTTAAGGTGTAGATTCGTCTACACTTTTTTTACGCAAAAAAAGGGGCATAAAATGTCCCGATTATTTAACCAAATATACAATTGCCTCATAAGGAGATAATACAATATCCTTATGATCATATTCCTTATTATAATTCTTAAGTAATACCTTATCGATTTCAAATGGAATGGTATAAGGTATTTTTTTATCTGTCATATTCACTAAAATGATGATGGTTTGATTCTTATATTCTCTTTTATATAAGAAGATATCTCTATTATCTAAATCTAGGGCAGTAAATGTACCATAAACAAAGGTATCCTTATATAATGGATTCTTTCTTAATTGAATTAATTCCTTATAATAATTTAATATAGAATCTGGATCCTTTGCTTCATCTGTTGCGTTTACAAAGGTATAATTTGGATTAATCTTAAGCCAAGGCTTTGTGCCTAAATTGAATCCAGCATTTATGGTATTATCCCACTGGAATGGAGTTCTTGCGTTATCTCTTGCTTCCTTATAGCAGGCTTCCATAAATTCCTCATGGGTTATATCCTTTAGGCCAAGTACATAATCCTTATATGCACCATGAACCTCAACATCATTATAATCATCTAAGCTATCCATTCTGATATTCATCATACCAATTTCTTGTCCTTGGTAAATATATGGAGTACCCTTTTGAAAATAAACCATTGTGGCGATAGCTTTTGCAGATTCCTTAGGGAATTCTACACTACCAAAGCGGTTAATGCATCTACCTAAATCATGATTTTCAACAAATAAGGCATTCCAGGATTTAAGGTTTAATCCATTTTGATATTTAATCCATGTATCCTTACAATATTTCATATCAATTGGCTTAGGTGTAAATTTACCATGCCTTGAATTATCATTGGTAGAAGAGGTACATTCAAATTGGAATACCATATTGAATTCGTTTCTTTCAGGTAATGTAAAATCTAATGCATCATTTAAATTACCCCATGCCTCACCTACAGTGATAATATCATAATTACCATAGCTTGTTCTATAAAGCTCCTGTACTCTTTCATGAAGCTTAGGACCATATCCATAAATACCATTATCGATTTGTTTTCCAATCATATGGATAACATCAAAGCGGATACCACGAATACCCTTTTTCATCCAGAAATTAATAGCATTTTCAATTTCTTCCATAATCTTTGGATTATCGAAATTTAAATCTGGCTGCTCCTTGGCAAATTCATGGAAATAGTATTGATTTAAGGATTCCACATATTCCCATGCCTCACCACCGAAGCAGGATTTATGCTCGGGGTGCATTGGCTTGTCTCTAAAAATGAAATAATCATGATATGGATTATCCTTAGATTTTATAGCCTCCTTAAACCATCTATGCTCGCTTGAGCAATGGTTTGCAACCATATCCATCATAATATAAATATCTCTTTTTTTAGCCTCGGATATTAGCATTTCCATATCCTCCATAGTACCAAATAGAGGATTGATATCACAATAATCGGCTATATCATAGCCATTATCTACCATAGGAGATGTAAAAAATGGAGTTAACCATAAAATATCTACACCTAAATCATGTAAATAATCTAATTTGGATATAATACCCTTTATATCTCCAATTCCATCATTATTATCATCCTTAAAGCTTTTTGGATAAATCTGATAAACAAATTTATCATGCCACCACTTTTTTTCCATATTCTTGTTCTCCTTTATACAAATTCATTTTAGCATTTTTACATTTAAAGTAAATATTCCTATTTAAAAATTAAATAGATAATATTATAATATGAATAATTTAAGTCTTGAGGTGAGCTTATGAAATTAAAAATGGCAGTAGTGGGAAAGGATGTATCGAAATCCTTAAGTCCAATGATGCATACATTTATCCTAAATAAATTAAATGTAGAATGCACATATGATAAGATATCGATTGATATAGAGGATTTTGATTCAAAATTCAAAGAAATATTAGAAGAATATGATACCCTAAATGTAACTATTCCATACAAGCTAGATTGTATGAAATACCTAGATCATATTTTAGATGATGCGAAAACCTTTGGGGCAGTAAATACCATTTGCTGCAAGAAGAAAAGTGGCTACAACACCGATGGTATGGGCTTTATGCTTATGCTACTTAATGGTGGAATAGAGGTAAAGGGCAAAAAGGTTTTAGTCTTAGGTAGCGGTGGAGTTGGAAGAAGCGTAATTAAAAAGCTCATGGAGGAAGAGGCAAAGGTTTATGCCTTTGATTTAAACCAAGAGGGCTTAAAGGCAGTTTACGAGGAATTTAAAGGCTTTACTCCATTATCTGAATTAAAGCTAGACCATTATGATTGTATTATTAACTGCACGGGAGTTGGAATGCATAAAACTGTAGGGAAATCTCCTATTGGTGAGGAATTCTTTAAGGGTGCAGAAGCTGCAGTAGATTTAATCTATGAGCCAAAGGAATCTGAATTCTTGCGTCTTGCAAGAATAAATGGCTTAAAGACCTTAAATGGAGAGGCTATGCTATTCTATCAGGCATATTATGCAGATTGCTATTTCCTAGATTTAAAAATGGATTCTAAGCTCGCTAAAAATTTATTTTTAGAGTTTCAAAAAATATAGAAATAGGATGGATTTTTATCCATCTTTTTTATATAATAATTATATGGAGCGTGATAGTATGATTCGTGCTGTAGCTACAGATTTAGATGGTACTCTTTTCTATCCCAAAAGAAGAATTCGTCTTTTAAAAAGTAAAAATAGAAAATTCTTAAAGAATCTTTTAAATAGTGATAAAGAGATTGTCTTAGTTACAGGCAGAAATCGTAGTATTGCAGAAAAGATTGAAAAAAGAATTAAAGCGAAAAGAAAGCTTTCTATGATAGGATGTAGTGGTTCTATAGTCATTCATGACGGTAATTTGATTAAGGAAAGCGTAGTAGATAAAAAGGAGATTCCTCATTTATTTGAAGAATTTGATAAGGACAAAAATATTGTATCTGTTGTACTTATGGGTAATTTTAGGGGAATGCTTATCGATTTAATCCATTTCCCTAAAATATTTACTGCATTTGCACTCTTAGGTCTTAAGATGCAGGGTGCATATTATGAATTTTCAAGATTCGGAAGAAAAAGAATAAATAAAATGCTTGAGGATCCAAATTCTAAGGTATATAAGGTCATGCCATTGTTTGGTTTTTCTGAAAACAATAAAAAGGGTATGCAAAAGGCAAAGGAATTTGCCGAAAGAATGCGTACGATTTTAGGCGATTATTATGAATTCTTTGAATCTGGTACTGCAGTGGAAATTGTAGCTAAGGGTACAAACAAAGCGAAATCCTTAAGAGAATTATTTGAAAAATGTAATATTAAGGATGATGAGGTCGTTGTTGTTGGTGATTCTGGCAATGATATTCCAATGCTAGATGAATTCCCTCATAGCTTCGCGATGGAATCCGCACCAGATTATGTAAAATCTCATGCGAAAAATAAAATTCGTTATGTATACGAATTAGAGGATTATATTAAGACCACAGAATAATGTGGTCTTTTTTTGAAAGGAGGGCCTATGAAAAAGGTTGGCATTATAGGAGCAGGGATCTCTGGCTTATCCTGTGGAATATATCTTTTAAAAAAGGGCTTTGATGTATCTATATATGAAAAGAATGCCTATGCTGGTGGATTCTTAACCATCTGGAAAAGAAAAAATTCGATTATTGATGGTTGCATGCACTGGATGCAAGGATCAAAGGATGGCACAAAGCTAAATCAAATTTGGAAGGACCTTGGTGCTATAGATGATAAAGATACTATGATTCATCCTGAATCCTTTTGTAATGTAGAATATCTAGGTAATGTATTTCATTTTTATATGGATATCCATAAATTAGAGGAGGAATTCTATAAATATTCAGATAATGATGATGAGGAATGTAAAATATTTATAGATGCCGTAAAGCAAATGGGAATTATGGAAATCCCCAGTGATATTCCATATGAATTCATCGATCCTAAAAGTATCAAAATGGATATGAATCTCATGCGTAAAATGCGCCATTATTTAAAGCTATCCATAGGTGAGGTTGCGGATAGGTTTCATAGTAAGGTCATACAATATGCCTTAAAGAATTGCTTAGTCAATTCCCATTTTAGTGCCTTTTATTTCATTCAAACCCTATCGAATTTCACACATAAAAATGCATCCATACCAAGAGGCTGTAGTATGTCTATGAGGGATGGAATATTAAATAAATATTTATCCTTGGGTGGTAAGATTTATTATAATAGCCCAGTAGATGAAATTCATATAGAGGGCTCTCGAGCTATAGGCATAACCTTAGAAAATAAGGAATTCCATTCCTTTGATTATGTAGTTTCTGCCTGCGACCTACATTATTTAGAAAATCATTTATTAAAGAATAAATATGAAATTAAGCCATTCCATGAATATGATATAGATAAGAAGAAATATCCAACCTATAGCTATGTCATTGCATCCTACCGTACCAAAATGAATTTTGAAGGCTATGATATAGCCCCAATTAAAAAAATAGATCCATATGATATTATGGGAATAAAGGGAGATGCTTTATCCATAAGACAATATGGCTACGATGATACATTAATCACGAATGGCTATAAAACCATTCAGGTTTATCTTACAACCTATGAGGAGGATTATGAAAGAATTAAATCCTTTAGTAAGGAAGAATATAAATCTTTTAAGAATATGGTTGGAGAATTCTTTAAGAATGAATTAATAAAATATTATAAATGTGATGATTTTGAATTGATTGATGTATTAACTCCACTTACCTATGAAAGATATAACAATAGCTATAAGGGCTCCTTCATGACCTATGCGCTATCACCTACTGTACCCCAAGTGACTAGAAGTGCCCTAGTTTCTGGTATCGATAATATCGTATTATCGAACCAATGGCTAATGCTCCCTGGAGGCACTGGAGTTGCGGCTGTAAGTGGCAAATTTGCAGCTTCCCTATTTCTTGATAAGGAAGGGTTAGATTACAAGCTTTATATTCTTGTCAAATTATGAAAAATTGATATAATTAATATAGTGTTTAGAA
>JAFPIE010000129.1 GCA_017388605.1 Acholeplasmatales bacterium
AATAGCTAGATTACTTAATTTAAGTATGGAAGATGTGGAACAGTATATTGGATAAAGGACCGGTAGAAATGTTAAGCGATTATGATAAGGCCGATAAGGCTAGAAGATTAAGAGACGCAAGGTTGAAGCAGGAATATGAAGAGGGCGTAAGGCTTGAGGCAGCCAAGGATGAGGGAATTGCCCAAGGAAGAGAAGAAGGAATTGCCCTAGGCGAAGAAAAGAGTAAAAAAGAATTCATTTCAAGTATGATTCAAAATGGAATGAAAAAGGAAGAAATAGCAAAACTATTTAATTTAAGTCTAGAAGAGGTAGAAAAATATATTGGATAAAGGAGCGGCATGCTCCTTTTCATTATTTTTGGACTAGAAAATTATATCTTTAAAATAAATGGTCTTAAGTGTATAATATTTTTGGAAATTAGGTGGAATTATGCAGAGTATATATAATTATACAGAAGAAATGTGGAAGGAATATTTAATCAATATGGGAGAAAAGCCATTTCGAGCATCTCAAATGATGGAATGGTTTTATCGCCATAGAATTCATGCCTTCCAGGAAATGAGCAATATTTCAAAGAAATTTATTGCTCATTTAGAGGAAAATTTTATCATTGATGAATTGAAATGTGTTACAAGACAGATATCCTCTGATGGTACACAAAAGTTTTTATTTGAATTATCGGATGGAAATTTGATTGAAACAGTTTTAATGAATCATAATTACGGCTACTCTGTATGTGTAACTAGTGAGGTAGGCTGTAATATGGGATGCGTTTTTTGTGCCTCTGGCATGAAAAAGAAGCTAAGAAACCTAACTACTGCAGAAATGGTACTTCAGGTACTTATGGTATCTACTTTGGCAGAAATAAGGGTATCCCATGTTGTTGTAATGGGTATTGGTGAGCCTTTTGATAATTATGATAATGTCATTAATTTCTTAAAAATTATCAATCATGCGAAGGGCTTAGAAATTGGTGCAAGACATATTACGGTCTCTACTTGTGGGCTTGTACCTAAGATTAGGGAATATGCTTCCTTCGATTTACAGGTAAATTTAGCTATTAGCCTACATGCACCTAAAAATGAAATAAGAGATCAAATTATGCCAATTAATAAAAGATATCCTTTAGAGGAATTAATGGATGCAGTAAAATATTATATTTCTATAACCGGCAGAAGAGTAACATTCGAATATATTTTACTTAGAGATATTAATGATACAAAGGAATGTGCAAATGCTCTTGCAGATTTAATTGGTAAGGAAAATATTTATGTAAATTTAATTCCATATAATGAGGTTATAGAAAAGCCTTATAAGAGAAGTAAGGAAGAGACTATGAGAGCCTTCTATGATACTCTTTATAAGAGAGGAATTAATGTACAATTAAGAAAAGAGCAGGGCTCAGATATTGATGCTGCATGCGGTCAGCTTAGAAGCAAACATATGAAAAAGTAGGTATTTATGCAAAAGGGAAGAATCATAAATTTAAATGGTGGAGTATATAAGGTTTTACTTGAGGATGATTCTATTATTTCCATTAAAGCTCGTGGTAAGCTTAGATATGAAAAGAAATATATGGTCAATGAAAAATCAAAAAGTAAAAAGGAAGTACTTACTACAATTAAAAACACACCTAAGGTTGGAGATATTGCCATTATAGAAAATGGAATGATCGACCATTACCTAGAAAGAAAGAATGAAATGATAAGGCCTGATATTGCCAATGTAGACCAAATCCTTTTGGTCTTTGCGGCTAAGGAGCCTGATTTTTCCTTTTTTCTATTGGATTTATTCTTAGTAAATATATTACGTCAAAATATTACTCCAGTTATTGTTGTATCTAAAATAGATTTACTTAAGGAAGAGGAGCTATTTGAATTAAAGGAAAAGCTTTCCTATTATGAGAATATGGGCTATAAGGTATTCTATGTAGATTCTAAGCATAAGGAGGGTATTGATCTTGTTCGTGCTGAGCTAAAGGATAAAATTACCGTATTATCCGGCCAAACTGGCGCAGGTAAATCTACCCTAATTAATGCAGTAGTCCCAGGCTTTCTACTTAAAACTGGGGAAATCAGCCAAGCCCTAGGTAGAGGACGCCATACGACAAGAGAGACGAGCCTATACCCTTATTTAGGGGGATTTATTGGCGATACTCCGGGTTTTTCTAAGCTAGATGTTTTAGGAATAGATAAGGATGAGCTTGAGGGCTTATTCGTCGATTTTAGAGGTCATGCTTGTAAATTTAGAGATTGTAACCATTTAGAAGGAATAAAGGGATGCGGCATTTACGAGGCCGCACAAAAGGGCGAGATTTTAATGTCTCGCTATCAATCCTACAATAAAATGTATAAGGAGATATTAAAAAAATGAAAGTATCTTTATCAATATTAACTGCAGATTTTGCTAATATGGAATCCTCCTTGAGTGAGGCTTTATCATCCACAGATTATGTTCATATGGATATTATGGATGGTGAATTTGTCCCAAATATTTCTATTGGACCCGCATTCGTTAAATCTATAAGAAAAATTACAGATAAGCCATTTGATACCCATTTAATGATTATGCATCCACAAAATTACATCAAGCAATTTGTAGATGCAGGAAGCCAATATATTACATTCCATGTAGAAGCGGATTGTGATGTATTAAAAACCATTGATTTAATTCATTCCTATAA
>JAFPIE010000130.1 GCA_017388605.1 Acholeplasmatales bacterium
CTCTTGTATCACCATCAAGCTTTGTCAAGATAATACCTGTAACATCCAAATCCTTATGGAAGGCAAGGGCTACATTTACAGCATCCTGACCTGCCATGGCATCTACCGTAAGTAAGATTTCATCTGGAGATGCAATCTCTTTTACATTCTTTAATTCCTGCATTAATTCCTCATTAATTTGAAGTCTACCTGCAGTATCGATAAATACTAAATCACAGCCTTCTTCACGAGCCTTCTTTAAGCCTTCTGTTACAATTTTTTCTGCAGATACCTTAGTACCCATCTCAAATACAGGTACATTAATCGATCTACCTAGGGTAACTAGCTGATCTACTGCAGCTGGTCTATAGATATCGGCTGCAATAAGCATAGGCTTTTTCTTTAGCTTCTTTCTATAGAATAGAGCCATCTTACCTACTGCAGTTGTTTTACCTGCACCCTGTAAACCAACAGCCATAACTACTGTCGTGCCATGCTCCTTAATATTTAAATCCACAGCCTCATCACCTAAGGTCTTCTTTAATTCATCACGAACGACCTTAACGACCTGCTGTCCTGGATTTAAGCCCTTTAGGATATCCTCACCTAGAGCCTTTTCCTTTATTTCTGCTAAGAATTTCTTTACTACCTTGTAGTTAACATCGGCCTCAAGTAAAGATAATCTAACCTCTCTTAGCATATCATCAATATCTTTTTCATCAAGCTTACCCTTACCTGTAAGCCTTCTTAATCCCATTTGTAAACGGGAGCTTAAGCTATCAAATGCCATAATCTACTCCTTTAAAAGGTTCAATATTTCTTCCTTTAATTTAGGTTCTATATCCATTGAACCAATCTTTTTCATCTTTTCAAGAAGATGGATATGATTTTCATAATCCATAAGCGTATTGGACGCTCTTTTAATTTGATCAAATACACCATTTCTAGATATCCCATAATTTTCTGCCATTTCAGATAAGGATAAATCTAAGAAATAATAATCCTCAAAATACGCTCTTTGCTTTTCTGTTAATAGACTACCATAGATGTCATATAAATCTATGATATATACTCTTTTAGCTTCCTCTTCCATATTATTCCTCAAAGAAATCAGCAAATAAGCCATATAGGTATTGCTCGATATCGAAGACCTCTAAATCCTCAACGCCCTCACCAAGTCCAATATATTTAATTGGAATGCCAAGCTCATGACGAATGGCTAAAACAATACCACCCTTAGATGTACCATCAAGCTTTGTTAAAATAACACCTGATACATCGGTAGCCTCCTTAAATGCCTTAGCCTGAGACATACCATTTTGTCCTGTTGTTGCATCAATAACTAATAATGTTTCATGTGGAGCATCAGAAATTTCCTTTTGAATAACTCTTTTCATCTTCGCAAGCTCATTCATTAGATTTACCTTATTTTGAAGTCTACCTGCGGTATCACATAAAAGTAGGTCATATCCTTCTGCCTTAGCCTTCTTTACTGCATCAAACATAACTGCAGATGGATCAGACCCATCAGGCTTCACAACAATATCTACACCTACACGATTTGCCCATACATCTAGCTGTGCAACTGCACCTGCTCTAAAGGTATCTCCTGCAGCAAGTAAAACCTTCTTACCCATCTTTTTATATTGGTATGCTATTTTAGCAATAGATGTTGTTTTACCTACACCATTGACACCAACGAATAATACGACAGATAAGCCCTCCTTCTTTAGGTTTAGGTTCGCATTAACAATTTCACCATTCAAATAGATTTCAAACATCTCATCCATAATCATTTCCTGTAGATCTACAGGATTCGTAATGCCTTTAGTTTTAACCTCACTCTTAAGCTTATCTATAAAATCAATTACGGTATCTACACCAATATCTGCCATAATGAATATTTCCTCTAGCTCATCGAATAAATCCTCATCGATTTTATTGCTCTTAGATAAAATATCCTTTAGGGTAGATAATGCACCCTCACGGGTTTTATGTAAACCCATTTTATATTTTTCTTTTTTCTTTTTATCTTTTCTTCTAAATAAATCAAAAAAGCCCATAATTTCAACTCCATATTCTATCCCATTATACCATAATTGAGATATAAATTTAAAGAAGAAAAATAGGCATTGGCCTATTTTCACTTATATAAAGCATTTTCTTCTTTAATTCTTTTCTTATTATCTAAAAGTATACCAGCGGTTAGCATTAGAAAGGTAAGTGGAATAGCTATAGCTTGGTAAATATTTCCAAGCTTCATGATGGTAGTACCCTCATATTTTGTCTTTAAATTATATTCTCCACTTTCTATATGGATGGATACCAATCCATCGATTTCTTCTGCATCAAACACTTTCACATTACCATATTTATCCTCTAATATAATCTTATATCCAGGATAATAAATTAAAGGAATTTGGATAGTAGAATCACTTTCTATATTTAATTCTAATTCTACTATAGGAGCCTTATGGCTTATTGTATTTAAGGTACCTGTACCTTCAAGTAAAATAGCTTCTTCCTTTAATTCCTTACCATAGTAGCTTTTATTTGTAATATATTTTTTTACTTTAGGATATAAGGAATTCGAATAGCTTGATTTATAGGTATCGTTAAAATAATACATATAAGGGAAATATTCTCTACATGCACCAAAGGATGCCCAATCCGTAAAATAGGAATCATCAATTTTATATGTCCATCTTAAAGAATTCGCTTTATCCTTTTCGCTATTATATAATATTTCCTTTTCAGGAATAGCTTCTCCTGTAAATAGTAAGAAGGATGCCCCAACTAAGCCTACAATAGATAAATATTTCTTATTAAAATTCTTTAATATTTCTACAGCAAGTATAGATGAAAATAAGGATAGGAATCCAAATAATCTCCATGGGAATTGAATGCTTCTTAATGGTGATGGAATGATATACCATATATTTCCACCTACAATAAGTAATAGGGTTAATGCATGAACAAAGATTAAATAATATAAATCCATAAGGGTATCCTTATGTAATCTTGATGTTCTTCTTTTTTCTTTTGTAAGGCTATAAAAAATAGTATAAATGAAGGCTAATACTATAACAACTCCATACATTAGAGTCTTATAGCTAATAATGGATATTATAAGTAATATGGAAGATAGAATAGATAAGTATAATACTTCCTTTAGTTTTAAATTCTTATATTCCTTTGAATAAACAAAATATAAATAAGAAATATGGAAAATAACTACACCTAATAATATTTCGGTTCTACTGCTTAAGAAAATCATAGGTACAATTCCTAAGGTAGATACTATTATGGAATGGAAATATTTTAATTTATTTATTTTTGCTAAGAAATAATCCAATACCGTCATACCTATAGTAAAGATTACAAAATAGGATGCATCTAAAATACTTTTTTCCTTAGACCAACCAAAATTCTTTAAATATTCAAAATTTAATAAGCCACTATACCATTCAAAATCTCCTCTACTTGCTAAATAGGAGGCACTCGTCCACATACGAGTCTCATTCGATACATTATAGAATCCTGTAGAATATAGGGAATAAGCACTAAATAATGTTTTTGATGCAATGCCTAATAATAAAAGCATAGATACAAGGGCATAAAGAATAAGTACCTTATCATATTTTAAGGTATAATAGATTTTCTTTATATGAAATAATAAATAAATAACACCAAAGAAATAGGAATAGATTGCAGTAATATTATGGGTTAGGAATAATAAGGATCCACCTAAAATAATTTCTAAGCATGATATGGATCTAGAAAAGCCTCTATCCCCTATATGAACAAAATCATATAAGCCCATAAAGAATAATGGCATAAATAAGAAGCTATAGGCTTCTGCTAAAGCCACTCTACAAATCATATCAAAAGTGCGATAGGGATATAAAACAAATACAAAGGCTGCAATTAAGGATGGTATTCTTTTATTCTTACTTATATGCATACCAAAGCGATACATAATAATACCAGATAGGAATACAGATAAGAATAGATTTAGCTTTAATGCGCCAAGTAGAGTCATACCAAAGGGTTCAAATAAAATGGCAATCACTACAGTGGTTAAATGCACAAGTGGAGAATAGAATAAATTCTTTCCGAAGCCTAAGCCTGATGCAAGCAAATCCGATATAGGGGAAATACTTCCTTCCTTTAAATCTAAATACATATCATAAATATTAGAAAAATGGAAGGCAATATCATCACCAAAGGGAAATCCATCATGAAATAAAATGATATTCCCAAAGATGGATGCGATGAATATCAATAAATAGGGTATGATTTTATATATATTTTCTTTTACATTGAATCTTTTTAATGTAAGCTCCATAATAAATCCCTCAATTTCATAAAATATTCTATCACAAAATAAAAAAACTCCAAATAGGAGTTTATTTATTTAACAAATTATTATATTCCTCTAGGGATACAATTCTTTTACATCTTGGATATCTTGAGCAGCCAAAGAAGGTATTCCCCTTGTTTTTACCCTTTCCTGCAGTTCTTGAAACTAAATGTCCCTTACCACATTCTGGGCATAGTACCTCTAAAGTCTCATCTACAACTACAGGTGCCTTATCCTCACTACATTTTCTATAGCAATAGGAATTGCCATCCTTATCCTTTAGCATCATAGAACCACACTTAGGGCAAACCTCATGGGTTGGGGTATCCTCAATAATGACCTTACACTTAGGGAAGTTTGTACATCCATAGAAGGTATTTCCTTTGTTTTTACCTCTTGCTGCAGTTCTTGCAACTAAATGTCCCTTACCACATTCTGGACAAAGGAATACTTCCTTTGGCTCTTCCATGCAGTGGTTAGAGCAATATAAATTGCCATCCTTATCCTTTAGCATTAGGCTTCCACAGTTATCACATACCTCACCTGTAGGCATATCATTAAAGATGGTTTTACATTTTGGATAGTTATCGCAAGCATAGAAAACAGATCCCTTATTCTTTCCAGATTTAGAGATTCTCTTTACAATATGAGCCTTACCACATACAGGACATACAATTCCTGTATCATTATCCTCTTCATTTACTTCCTTTTTGATGTAATTACAATTAGGGTAATTACTGCAGGATGTAAATTCACCATATTTACCTAAGCGAATCACAAGTGGGCTTCCACATTCAGGGCAAATTTCATCCGTAGGAATTGGATATTTGCTTTCCATATTCTTTAAGGCCTTATCAAAGATTGGCATAAAGTTCTGATAGAAGCTTGTAAGCTCATCCTCCTTAGCTAAATCGCCTGAAGCAATCTTATCTAGGTCGCTTTCCATATTTGCTGTATATTTTACATTAATAATAGAATCAAAATATTCATTTAATTTATCTATGGTTAATATACCCTGCTCTGTTGGATGAATCATTCTCTTTTCAAGCTTGATATATTCTCTTTCCTTTAATGTAGCAATGGTTTGTGCATAAGTAGATGGTCTACCTATACCTAAATCCTCCATATCCTTAATTAAGGATGCCTCTGTATATCTACTCTTAGGCTGTGTTTCCTTATCTAGGATATTAATCTTATCTGCATTATAGGAATCTCCTAAGGCAAAATTAGGAATGAAATCCGATTCCTCCTCTTCCTTTCCATATACCTTTAAATAGCCATCAAAGGTAAGCTCTGAGCCTTGGGTTGTCCATAAGGAATCTGTATTTGTAAATTCAACCTTTGTTTGATTAAATACTGCAGCACTCATTAAGGAGGCTAAAGTTCTTTTATAAATTAGATTATAAAGCTTATATTCATCATTGGATAAATATGGCTTTAGGGAATCTGGTGTTCTATTTATGGATGTAGGTCTTATACCCTCATGGGCATCCTGCATACCCTTTTGATTCTTTGTCTTAACGCTACCTAAATATCTTGTACCATAGGTATTTAGGATATAATCATCACAACTCTTAACAAAGCTATCGGCTAAACGAGTGGAGTCTGTACGCATATAGGTAATTAAACCGACGGTTTCACTACCAATATTTTTACCTTCGTATAGCGCCTGAGCAATACTCATCGTCTTTGTTGGGCTAAAGCCTAAGCGAATCGATGCATCCTGCTGCATGGTAGATGTTGTATAGGTAGGATAGGATTGCTTCTTAATTTGTTTTTTCGATATATCCGATACTGTAAAGGATAATAATCTTGATTTTAAATCCTCAAGTATCTTTCTATCCTTAATTCGATTCTTAGAATCTATTTTAACACCATTAATTTCAGATAGCTTAAGCTTGAAAGCTTTAAATATAGCTTCCATTTCATAATAAGCCTCTGGAATAAAGGCTTGAATTTCTTTTTCTAGATTAACAATTAATAATAAGGTTGCACTTTGTACTCTTCCGGCACTTTTAGAGCCAATTTTTCTTTGAAGAAGCTTTGATAGCTTAAATCCTAAGATTCTATCGATCATTCTTCTTGATTCTTGGCTATCCACCATTTTCATATTGATGGTATGTGGATTTAATAGAGCATCGTTTACAGCTTGCTTGGTAATTTCATGGAATTCAATACGATTTAAATCATTTAAATCTAAATTTAATTCTCTAGCAAGATGATATGCAATAGCCTCTCCCTCACGGTCGGGGTCGGTTGCAAGATATACTTGATTTCCTTTACAAGCCTTTTGTAGTGATTTTACTAAGGATTCCTTTCCATCTATGATTCTATAGTCTGGAATGAAGCCATTATCGATATCTATACCTAATCCACCCTTGCCTGTAGTAGCAAGGTCACAAATATGTCCTTTTGAGGATAAAACGGTATATTTTCCACCTAAATAGCCAGAAATTGTTTTTGATTTACTTGGAGATTCGACGATGATTATTTTGTTCATTCTATATCCTCCTATAAAGTGCTTCTCTATAATAGACCAAGATTTTTTAGTTGTCAAGGCTCGATTTTTAGACTTTCTTTAAAAAAATAAGCCCCCTCCTAAAGGAGGGAGCATGTAAAAATTATTTTTCATTTTCCTCTTCGTTAAAATCCAAATCTAGGGATAACTGCTTTGAGAAATATTTCGATACTGGTGCGAAGGTTTTTCTATGGATTTTACATGGACCATATTTTTCTAAGGCAAGTAGATGCTCCTTAGTTCCATAGCCCTTATGCTTTTTAAATCCATAATTTGGATATTTGAAATCCATTTTTTCCATATAATGATCTCTAGATACCTTAGCTAGGATGGATGCAGCAGCCACACTTGCGGATAGTGCATCTCCATGAATTAAGGATAAATGCTCTATTTCAAGCTCACCTAGAGGCATTGCATCAATCAATACATAATCTGGCTTAACCTTAATATCCTCTATAGCCTTTAGCATTCCCTTTTTGGTTGCTTGATAAATATTTAATTCATCTACATCCTTTTCTGATATAAAGACAACACTATAGGCTAAAGCATTTTTAACAATGATTTTATATAATGCTTCTCTTTTCTTTTCGGTAAGCTTTTTAGAATCATTAATTCCATCTATCTTTAAAAAGGGAGGTAGTATACATGCAGCAACGACAACAGGACCTGCAAGAGGACCTCTTCCTGCCTCATCTACACCACAGATATTTTCATATCCCTCATCATATAATTCATTCTCATATTTATATAGGTTAACTTCTTCCTTCTGGCTTTTCATAACTCATTGCCCCTATCTTCATACTTCTAAGCTCATTCATTAGGATAGTTCTTACTCTATCTAAATCAATGATGCCACCCTTTAGCATACATCCTCTTTTTTTACCTATCTCCTCTAATATTAATATAGGATCAGAGGAAATCTCCGTAAGATTATATCTTTCCTTTAATAAATTAGGATAATGTATACTTAAATATCTTACAGACTCATCTGTAATATATTCCATATCTAATATTTCATCCTTAATAGAACCACACATCGCAAGCTTTAAGCCTACCGTTTGATCCTCAAACTTAGGCCATAGGATACCTGGGGTATCTAATAGGAATAAATCATCTGTAATTTTAATCCAGGTTTGTGACTTTGTTACACCAGGTCTATCACCAACCTGTACAGCCTTTCTTTTCGCAAGCGTATTAATTAGGGTAGATTTACCTACATTAGGTATACCAATAATTAATGCTTTAATTTGCTTACTTTTAATTCCTTTGGATTCTCTTTTTTCAAATACTTCCTTTAAGGCTAATCTTGCATATGGAACGACATTCTTAATATTATATCCATTTATAGAATCTATATCTAAGGATAATATATTTATAGATTTATAATAATCCATCCATTCCTTAGTGATTTTAGGGTCTGCCAAGGAGGATTTATTTAATAGAATCAATCTAGGCTTATTTCCTACAATTTCATCCACCATAGGATTGGTTGATGAAAAGGGAATTCTTGCATCCTTTAATTCTATTACTAAATCTACAAGCTTAATATTCTCTTTAATTTCTCTTTTTGCCTTGGCCATATGGCCAGGAAACCATTGAATCGGATTCATATTTGAATCCTCCTATTCTAATAAAAATGTATGCCAGTAAAAGGGAATACCCTCATATATACTCTACCAAAGACATCCTCGTTTTTGATTAAGCCAAACTTTCTTGAGTCGTGGGAATTACCTCTATTATCTCCCATGACAAGCTGCATTCCAGATGGAATTAAGAAGGATGTTTGCGTATCATCTGTAATTCCTGCACTTTTGCGTATTCTTACAAATTCATCCTTTGAAATATCGCTATAAGCCTGATTATTGATGCTAACCTCATTCATATCAGGTCCACCAAGCTTAACCATATCACCTTCGATTGCGATTGTTCTTTTGATGAAAAAGGAATCAAGCTCTGTATAATTTTGAGCATCAAATACGATAATATCTCCTCTAGTTGGAGTATAGAATAAATCTGTACATAATAATCGATCTCCATCCTTAAATGTAGGATCCATAGAGGAGCCCACAACCGTACATGGAGTTGTTATATATATCATTATAAATAATA
>JAFPIE010000131.1 GCA_017388605.1 Acholeplasmatales bacterium
ATCACCTCATCTATATCATTAAATGAAACATTTTTAAATAATGATTTAATCTCGTTTGTGCAATCTAATGCGACACAAAGCTTTGTAAGTGAATGAAGCGATATTTCACCACTTGCTTCAAATCTTTTAATCGTTCCATATGACACATTACTCATTAATGCCAATTCCTGTTGACTAATCTTTTTTACTTTTCTTAGCTTTTTAAATCTTATAGCAACATCCATTATAATCTCATCTGTAGTTTCAAATATCATATAGTACCTCCATAGATAATATTTTATCCAAAATGCGCAATTATACATATTTTTAGATAATATTTTATCCGTTAATATTATAACATTTATTTGAATTTTTTACAAGAAATATAAACCTGAAAAGCTTTATAGTTAAACCATATAAAGTGAATTCAATTACGCTTGAAAATCTAATGTTTTCTAACAAATTGTGAATATTCTATTGATTTCTAACAATGCCTAACAAAAAAAGCATAGATTGTCAACCTACATTTCTAAAGGCCAATAACCTACACTTTTAAAATACCATATAACATCAACCTATTCTTCTCAAAATTATGTCAAGTTTTTGTTCAATAATCGCTTGCTGTTGCATCATTCTTTGAACACTCGATTTTAATGCTTTTATATCTTTATTTGATTCATCGATCGCATTTAAAAAATACGCCATATTTATTGAAGGATTGACATTTAAATCTTTTAACACTTCTTGCAATAATTCTTTTACTTTTTGTTTTTCATGTAAATCTAACATACAATTATTCCTCCATTCTTTTCTTAAAATATTCAACATCATCCATAATTAATGCTTGAATAACCCTTAAAATATTACTACCTATCCCATCTTCATTATACTTTTCATTAATCAGTTTACAGCTTTCAAACATTTTATCAAAAGATGCACTATTGTTAAATAAATAATCATTTTTGATTAGTTCTAATTGCCATTCAGATGCATCATATGATTTCTTGTTTCCTATTTTTGAACAATACTTATGAATCAATTCAGTATTAGATTTCTTATCAGCTTTAATATCCTTTAGATTTGATAAATCTGTATATCCTAATAGCAAAACTAACAATGTATTAGGATTGGTACACAAGCTAATCTTATCTATTTCACTTTCTTCTCCAAGGACTTTATATAAACCTTTTCTAATTCTGCCATACATTCCGTTCTCGTCATTTGGTTTAAAATCGACATCATAAACACAATAAATAATATCATAATTATCCGATGCTAAATCTGCTTGAAAGAATGCCGGTATAGTCCCGCCACCATGACAATTTCTATATGTCATCTCAATATAAGTACTTTTCATTGCTTTTTCAATAAGTTGAAATAAAGCATATTCTTCATTTCCTTCCAAAACAAAATGAATTTTTAATTTTGCATCATTCATTTAATAATACCTCAGCAATTAAATCAATAAACTCAGGATTAGGAACAGAAACAAATTCGCCCCTATTATAAAGTTTTACAATGTCATTCACTTCTCTTGGCCCACCTTCACTAACGGTAGCTTCCTTTAAACAATACAAATCTGCTTTTTGACTTGTTCTATTGATAAAATAAATTTGATCTTTTCTCATTAACTTATTGCAATCTATCAATAACAAATCGTGTGTAACGAAAAATAACTGCCCTTTGGTATTTAACATATTATTGAAAATGCTAACAATAGACCTTGTTAATCTATAATGCAAACCATTATCTATTTCATCAATGATTAGTGTTTTTCCATCGACAATAGCGTCATATATATATGATGCTATGGATTCTACTTTTTTCGTTCCAGTCGAATCAAAAATAAATGAAGGGACCTTTACATCTCCATAAGTTGTAATTAGTTTTAATGTATCAGACACTTTCGAAAACCTTGATAGAGCTTGTTCATTAATCTCTCCACCTATCTCAGCATTAATATCCTTATCAAATTCAAAATCATTAATTGATATATCTGCATTTTTAACAAATTCCTTTATGAAGTTTATTTTTTTTGTATCATTTTTCTTCATTGTATCAAGCGTATTTTCAAATGGAATATCATACATTTTTATAATCTGAATTGAAGCAGCAAGAGTCTTAAATTCAGTTAGATAATCATTTAATCCTGAAAACTCACTTGATTCAAGTTCAACAGAATATAAAAAAGGTAATCTAGAAGGAATAATTGATAAGAATTTACTTTGATCAACATCAAAGACATTTAGTATTTTTGCACTGGTATCCTTTTCAAATATCACTTTTTGAAAAACATTGCCACTGTCATAGAAAGATAAACTAATCAATTTTTCTCTTTCATACTGTTTTTTTTCATTATTGTAAGTAAATTCATATTTTAGCCATCCCTTTTCATTCAAATTATTAAAAGTTATGGAAATACTTGTTTCAATAGAATCTTTAAAGACTAGATTATTAAATAAAATATTATCTGCGCCAATTAACACTTTTTTTATTAATGACATCAATTTTACAATATTTGTCTTTCCGGAATTATTTGAACCATAAAGGCCAACTGCCTTTAGCACATTCTTTCCATCTAGTTCAGTTGAATTGGATAAAAGTTTTTTTGTTCTTGCATCTGCAGTGAAAGAGATACTTGAATTATCAAAAAATTTATAACCATCAAATTCAATATTTAAAATCATATATTATCACTCCTTGAATACATTATATCATATTATTATGATTTTGTGCATTTTTTTTACATAAAATCATAACTTGATGTTATAAATGAATTTTAATTAAATCAACGCTATAACAAATCCACCGCAACTAAAGCAGCAGATTCTTTAAATTTTGAGGCAGGTACATTTTAGAAGAATAACCTACACTTTTAAAATACCATATACAACCTTTTTACTTATTTTACTTAATTTTACTTAATTTTACTTACTCCTAAGTAAAATGTTAAGTGGTGCATATTCTAACCATATTTTTTTTAAAGAACCAAAAACACCAGATTACTCATCTGGTGTCTCTTGGTCTTCTATAGTTGATGCTTCATCTATAGGTTCTTCTATAGATTCTTTTTTCTCTTTTTGAGATTCAAGGATTTCTCCTTTTAATTTAGCTAATTCTTCAGCCAATATTTGGCGTTTCATTTCTTCTCTTAATAATTCCTTTTTCTTTTCCTTATCATCCTTAAGCTGTTCCTTTTTCTTATTGATGAATATGCTTGCGATTTGCATACCTAGCATAAGAGCAAAGATTACAATTAAGATAAAGAATATTAAATTTTGGTTAATACCACCGGAGAATATGGCCATAAACCCTAAGGTGGTTAAATATTTTCCATAAATCATATCTGGTGTAACCTCAATATCATCAGCTAAATAGTTATTATCACCTTTGGTTTTAATAACTCTTGTTACTTCATTTTTTTCTATTACTCTATGGACGATGTATTTTACTTCATTAGCATTATAGTAAACTATAATGTCACCCTCAGAAACAGAATCAAAGCTAGCCTGGCTAAACATTATATATTCCCCAGTTTTTATGGTTGGTTCCATAGATGCAGTAGGCACATAGGAAACCGATAATCCAAAGATTCTAGGTGGTCTATGATTTGTGTTAGCATTCACCACTTCAATGGTTATATATAAACAAAGTAGGATACATAGCATGCTAACTACGTATCCTATGATTTTTTTATATAATGGCTCTTTCTTTTCTTCTTGATTCTTTTTAAATTTATCAAAAAGCTTCATAAGACTATAGCATGTCGTTTTGAGCCATCAATGCTTCAAGCTCTTCATCGGACATATTATCAAAATCATCTTCATCGTCTATAGGTCCATCATTCTTCTTATCATTAACGATATCGGCAAAATCATCCTTAGGCTTAGCCTCTTCCTTTGGCTTTGGTGCCTCTGGTGTAGCTTCTACCTCTTTTGCAGCTTCCTCTTTTGGTTCTTCAGGTTCACTTACCTCTTCCTTTTCAGGAATAGAATCTAAGAAGGAATCGAAATCATCAGGTGTACTATTTGAATCATTAGAATCGCTAGAAGATTCATCACTAGATGCTTCAGCTTCTTCCTCAGGGAATGCTTCATATTCCGGTGGAATATCATTTACGATATCATTTAATTCTTTGTTTTCATCATCCTTAGATAATGTATCCTTATTATCCTCTATGGCTTGATCAAGCTCATCTAAGGAAACCTCTGGAGCTGGTTCATCAGATTCTTCCTTTTCAGGAATAGATTCTAAGAAGGAATCAAAATCATCGACTGGCTCTTCTTCCTTCTTTGGCTTTTCACCCTTAGCATTCTTTGTTAATACAGGCTTTCTATCATCTAGATCATCATCACCTGCAACATCGGCTGCATTGAAGTCTGTAAGGCCAGAATTTAGGCCTAGAAGGGCGTCTAGCTCTTCATCCGATAATTCATCTAGGTTTTCATCAGAAATCTCTTCTATAGCCTTCTTTGCCTTCTTCTTTTCTTCAGGCTTTGGCTCTTCAGGTGCTTTCTTGACAACCTTCTTAACTACCTTCTTCTTAGGCTTTTCTTCTACATCATCGCTAGATAGATCACCAGGAACATCAAGCATTTCGTTTTCAGCCATTAATGCCTCAAGCTCTTCATCGGATAGATCATCGTAATCATCTCTTCTTCTGATTGGCATAGAAGCTTCTTCCTTAATTTCAGGAACGATATCATCTGGGTTATCCCATTTGCCTCTTTCCTTTTCTCTTAATTCCTTTAAGTGATTTCTCTTCTTTTCAAGAATAGGATGCATTAAAGCCATATCCTGAATTTTAGAGGCATTGGCCTTTTCTTGAGCCTTCTTGCGCTCTGCAAGCTTTCTCTCTACCTCTTGTGCCTTCTCGACTGCAGCCTTCTCTAGAGCCTTACGCTTAGCTTCTTTTCTTCTCTCACGCTCAAGGGCAGCCTGACGCTGTGCTTCGATACGAGCTTCTTCCCTAGCAAGACGCTCTCTATCCTTAGCTTCCTTCTTCTTGATTTTCTCTTCAATTTTAGCGATTAGCTTTTCAATTCTCTTTTCTTCTCTACCCATCTTGGCTAGAGCCATTTGCTTGGTCTGCTTAACGATTTTAGCAACCATCATTTCTCTTCTGGCATATTCTAGCTGCTTATATAAATCCGCACTATCGAATTCATCATCTGATACACCAAAGGCTTTAGGGTAAAGCTGATCAACCATATCAAGCATCTGTCTATATACAACTCTTACAGACTCATTATAGGTAGAGCCTGTTTGTTGTAAGCCCTGCATAGAACCTTCAAAATATTTAACGGTTTGATCTAATAAAACCTGGTTCATTGTATAATCTTCAAGCTTATTATTGTCCGCCTCAAGATTCATTTCAAGCTCCATAGATTGGTTTTCAATAGGCTTTGGAGCCTTAACAGTACCAACCTTACGGGAAGAATAAATACCATCAATTTGACGATTCTTAATAAATGCAGTTAGAGCAAGGGTCATAATATCATTAATATCCTTGTCAAATGCTTGAGAATATTTATAGGATTTTTCTTTTACATCAATATTTGTTGCAATACCATCGACTCTATCTAGATATAGCCATAAGCCATAGCATAGCTTAAAGTCTGGGTTATGCATAATAATATTTGTCTTCATGATAGGTGGATGTACATCACGAGCCTTAGCTAAGGCACGCATAAAGTCTGTACCCTTTAGGGCTTGTACCATCTCACGAATGTATAATAATCTGTTATATTGTTCTTTGGTGGTTTCTACGTTTGTAGTTAAGTCGTTCTTGATGGCAACATCAATACCAACCGTAACCGTTTGACCGGACATTAGGAATTCATTTTGAACAGATAATCTTTCTGTTTCAAAGGATTCCAAAGATATCTTCATTACTTCGTAACGTCTCTCTAAGAACATCTCTAGTCTTTTTACTAAAGACTTAATGAAGCGGTTTTCATAGATTGCTAATTCCTCTTCTGCATAGGTATTTAATACCTTAGAAGGTACAACGTCACCCTCTTTGGTAATTTCCTTTATTAGATGAGTATGAGAGGATAAATGCTTTACTGTATCTGAGTTTGTCTTTCTTGCCTTTTCAACATTAACAACCTCAGTTTCATAACGTAAAGACTTCTTAGGGTCTCTCATTATTTTTGTAATCGCAGGGTATACAGATTCAATAGTGTCCAAGAAGGACATATCGAAATTACGGATTTCGGATTGTGTTTTATTAAATACAGTCTTTTGTCCACCCTTTACACGGTTTAAAACGTAGGAGCCATAGGTGTCATTCTCTGTTTCATTATCAATTGCTTGGTAGGCTTTTGTATAATAAGCCTCAAGCTCTTGGTTATCAAAGGTTTTATCTTTTTTTGCCATGAATACACCTTCCTCCCTTATTTTTTATAAGTGATTATGCCATCTTCTTTAAGTCAGCAATGAATTCCTTAGAAACTAGGAATTGATCCTTACCGAATAGACGGTCAAGCATTAAAATTAATTCATCTAATTCTTTCTTTAAGAAAGTTAAGTTTAACATTTCGAACTTACGTAAAATCTTAAATGTTAACATATAGTCAAGTCCATCAAATTCACTAAATCCGCAGGCCATATATACTGGTACGAATAATTTAATTTGCTTCATAATACGGTTACCGAATGCAATCTTGAATTTCTCCTGAATGAATTCGTCTAGTGTATTAAATGCTTGGGTTGCAACCTCAGAAAGGTTGAAACCATTTTGATATCTCTTGAATAAGTCATCAAGATATTCGAATGTCATATTAACATTATCTGTATAAGGGGCATCAATAAAGTCTGCCTTCTTATTAATAGCAATCGCAACAGCACGGTCATAAACCTTATCTGTAATTGTGAATGTAGAGTCATCCTTGTTTGCTGTACCAATGAACCAAAGATTTTGTGGAATCAAAATCTTACCATTAATTAGGTTCTTAGGGTCAGTTACATCAGAAACTGGAACGATATCAATCTTCCACTCAGAAGGATCTGGCATTTCCATTACGGATAGGAATTCAGCGAAATAATACTCAATACGGGCTAAGTTCATCTCGTCTAGTACAATTAGGTTAATTGTATCAGAGTAGCTAGATGCATAAACAGCCTTTAAGAAGTCTGTTTCGTTGAAACGCTTTGTAAATTCGTTTAGATAACCTAAAAGCTCAGAACGGTCACGCCAAGATGGCTGAACGGAAATGATAGCTGTAGGGTTATTGAAGAATTTACCCATTGCGTAAGGTAAGGATGTCTTACCTGTACCTGAAATACCTTCTAGAATTAATACCTTAGATGTTGCTAAACCTGCAAACCATCTAGCGATAATTTCCTTCTTATAGAATAGCTTTAGCTGAGATGCAGAATAATTAATGAAACGATCACATAGATCAGATAAATCTAACATATCGGATTGGTTCATAACAGTAATTCTTGGATTCTCTGCAGCCTCTTGGTCTGCCTTAATTAGCTTAGAGAATCTAGACTCATTTTCAGCCTTCTTCTTAGAAGAACCACCTTCATAATCTACAGCACCCTGAGTACCAGCACCAATCTGAGAAACTCTCATGGCTAAGATCTTATTCTTTTCATCAATTAATTCAACAACCTTTTGGTTTAATAAAGATACTTCCTCAATAAGGGAATCCTTATCGATTTCTCTTTTATTAAACTTAATATATCTTCTAATCAATTGTACTAAAAGCACAATCAACAAGAATAAGAATGCAAGGTCAATGATTAATACCAGAATAAATGCAATATAGTCTAGTGCATTCCATGAACCAATGGCAGTATTTAGCTTCTGGAAATATCCACCGGCACCAGCCCAATCTCCATAGAATACTTCAACAATTATGGCAATATGATTTTGGAACCATTCAACAATGTTGTTCCATAGGTCACCTAAAAATGTGACATAGTATTGTGCAAAACCGTTCATACTTTTTTCACTCTCCAATCGTGAATTCTCTCATATTTTTTATTCTTCTTTATTTTCTACTTCGTTAGATTTTTCTTCATTAGTTTCTGTTTCTTCAGTAGGAGTTTCCTCTACCTTAGCTTCTTCAGCCGCTACAACTGGCTCTTCAGCAACTTCTTCAGCTTGAGGCTCTTCTTGAGGTTCCTCCTCTACAGGAGCGGTCTCTAAAGGCTTAGCCTCAGCTGCCTGTTGAGCTCTAAGCTCTGCAAGTAGCTCTTGACGCATCTTTTCCTTTTCAGCTTCAAGCTCTGCAAGCATTGCTTCTTTATCGTCAGCAAGATCTGCCTTATTCTTTTCATGTCTTAAATCTAAGAAATTCTTAACAACGAATACAATTTCAATTAATAAGATTACAGCAATTGGAATTACAAAATAGAATAACCAATTC
>JAFPIE010000132.1 GCA_017388605.1 Acholeplasmatales bacterium
GAGTTGTTACTGCATCATATACTTCCTCTTGAGCAAAATAATTCAAATCTCCACTAGGATTCCATACGTATTTGCCACCAAGAGGTGGAATTAGTCCCATAATCGTTTTTAATATTGTAGATTTACCTACACCATTATGACCAAGTATTGCGATTTTTTGGTTTTGCTTCATCAGGAATTCTAAGTCCTCTAAAACAACCTTATCTCCATAGCCTACTGTTAGATGGTCAAGCTTTAATACCTCTTGACCTAATCCTTTAGAGAATGGGAAGGTAATATGCATAGGCTCATGGTTCGTAGGCTTTTCTAGAACCTGAATCTTTTCAAGCATTTTTCTTCTTGATTGTGCACGAGTGGTAGTTGTTGCACGAACAATATTCTTTTGAATAAATTCTTGGGTTCTTTTAATAAAGGCCTGCTGGTTTATATAGGCTTGCTTATATTGCTCTTCTCTTAAATCCTTTTCCTTAAGATATAATTCGTAAGGCATATTATACCTGACCATATTCTTATTTGATAAATTATATACAACCTCACCAATTGTTTTTAAGAAGCCCTCATCATGAGAGATGACAACAAAAGCCTTTGGGAATCCCTTTAGGTATTCTCCAAGCCATTCAATATGGGCGACATCCAAGAAATTGGTGGGCTCATCCATTAATAATACATCTGGTGCTTCAAGTAAAAGCTTAGCTAAATATACCTTTGCACGCTGTCCACCAGATAGCTTTGATAATTCTGTATCTAATCCATATTCAGCAATACCTAAGCCATTAATCATATTTCCCATAGTGGAATTCATGGCATAAAAGTTTGCTTTATCAAGCTCATCTTGAATTGCTTGGGCATAATTTAGATATTTTTCATATTCGTATTCAGGGCATGTTGCAAGCTTATCATAATAGGAATTCATTAATTTTTCCTTTTCGATTAAAGGCTTAAATACCTCACTGATATAATCTATGATAGAAATATCCTGCTTTACCTTTAATTGCTGGTCTAAATAGGCATAGCTTACGCCATTCATCCATGTAATTTTTCCAGCATCAGGAATTAAATTCTTCGCAATTAAATTCATAAATGTGGATTTACCACAGCCATTATCTCCAACCAAAACGATATGATCCTTCTGAAGAATTCTGAAGGATACATCATTAAATAGATTGTTATCCGTATATTTAAATTTTAATCCTTCTACTTCAAGTAATCCTCCCATAGAATCATCTCCTTTTTAAAAAAAGGCCTAAGGGATTTTCTTAGGCCATAATTTTACTTCTTTTCTTCGTTAAATTTAACCATCATATTTAAGAATTCTTCCTTAGAAACAGTAATCTGCTCCTTCTTTCCATATTCTCTATATGTGATGGTACCATCTTTAACCTCATTATCGCCAATTACAAGCTGATATGGGATTTTCTTCATTTGAGATTCACGAATCTTGTATCCAAGCTTTTCCTCTCTATCATCCATTTTAACACGAATTCTCTTTTGCTTTAGCATAGATACAATTTCATTAGAATAATCTAGATGGAATTGGTTGTTAACAGGAATAACCATTACCTGTACTGGTGCTAGCCATACAGGAAGTACACCCTTAGTCTCTTCTAGTAGGAAGGCAACGAATCGATCCATAGATCCTAGGATTGCTCTATGAATAACTACAGGTCTTACCTTTTGGTTATTTTGATCAACATAGGTTAATTCAAATCTTTCAGGTAGCTGATAATCTAGCTGAATTGTAGATAATGTTACATCATGACCAATAGCACTTCTTACCTGTACATCAAGCTTAGGTCCATAGAATGCAGCCTCGCCTTCAGCCTCATAATAATCAACACCTAATTCCTTTAATACCTCACGAAGCTCGTTTTCACTTTTTTCCCATAATTCATCATTACCGAAATATTTCTCTGTATTTTCCTTATCTCTTAAGGATAGACGGAATTTATAATTCTCGAATCCAAAATCCTTATAAACGTCTAAAATTAGCTTTGTAACGGCCTTGAATTCCTGTGCAATCTGATCAGGAC